>JBEPYP010000009.1:0-15450 GCA_041641355.1 Thermoproteota archaeon
ATATTTAAGAAGGTTGCTAGTTTTAAGATTATGGAAATAGAGGGAAACATCGTAGATTTATTCGAAGATAAAATATATTCTGGCTCACTGGAAATAAAAGAAGGAAGGATCATTAAAATAAAAAAGCCCGATAAAAGCTTTGAAAGATACATCATTCCAGGATTCGTTGATGCTCATATTCACATAGAGAGCAGCCTTTTATGTCCTAGCAGGTTCGCTGAAGTAGTACTTCCCCATGGTACTATAGCTACTGTTTCCGATCCCCATGAAATAGCCAACGTCCTAGGAATAGAGGGAATAAAGTACATGATAGAAGATTCCAAGCAAGTTCCCATGAAAATTTTCTTCACAGCACCTTCTTGTGTACCAGCTACGGTTTATGAAACTAATGGTGCAACTCTAGGAGTCAAAGAGATCGAGGAAATCTTCAAACTTGAGAGGATCGTAGCTCTAGGTGAAGTGATGGATTACGAAGCTGTCATAGAAAGAGATCCTTATGTGATGGCTAAAATAGAGATCGCAAAGAAACTAGGAAAAAGGATAGATGGCCATGCTCCTATGCTTAGAGGAGAAAAACTTAGGAAATATGTAGAAGCAGGGATAGAGACAGATCACGAATCTGTTTATTACGAAGAAGCCTTGGAAAAGGCTAAGCTAGGGATTAAGATAATGATAAGAGAAGGGTCCACGGCTAAGAACATGAAAGAACTCATAAGACTTCTAGATCAAGGATTTGAGTGCTTTTTAGTAGGTGATGATGTTTTAGTCAACGACCTAATCAATGGGCATTTAGATTATATTCTAAGGAAGGCCGTCTTGGAATTTGGAATAGACCCGATGAAAGCATTGAAGAGCGTTACTAAGAATCCAGTTCTTCATTATGGACTACCTGTTGGATTGCTCAGAGAAGGCGATCCTGCAGATTTTCTGATCGTTGATGACCTTCGAAGTTTGAAGATAGAAAAAGTATTCGTAGATGGTAAATTAGTAGCAGAAAAAGGAATAGCTCTTTTCAAAGTAGAGCCCAAAGTGACTGGGAATACGATGAGAGCGAATTTGCTCACCGAAGATAAGCTAAAGATAAGAGCAAAGGGAAAAAGCACAAAGGTCAACGTAATAGGTGTTGTGGAAGATCAAATAATAACTAAACACTTGATTGAGGAAATGAGAGTTATAGATGATGAGGTGAAAACAGATACATCTAAAGATATCTTGAAGATAACCGTCGTGGAGAGATACGGTCATGGAAACATAAGCACAGGTTTTGTTAAAGGATTCGGCTTCAAAGATTGCGCGATTGCAGCTAGCATAGCCCATGATTCCCATAACATAATAGCAGTTGGGAGCGATGATAAATTGCTATGCAAAGCAGTCAACATGTTAATAGAAAACGGTGGAGGACTTTCTCTAGCTTCTAAGGAAAGAGAAGATTTGCTTAGATTGAACATAGCTGGTTTGATGAGCCCTGAGGAACCTAAGCAAGTTGCCGAGAAATTAGTGAAGATCAACGAAGAGCTATATAATCTAGGTTGTGTTCTTAAGAACCCATACATAACGCTTTCCTTCATGAGTCTATTAGTTATACCAGAGCTGAAGATAAGTGATAAAGGACTCTTCGACGTAAAGAGAAGGGAATTCATAAACGTAGTAGAAAACTAGATCTGAATTTCAAAAGATGAAATTTGACATCAAAAGAGCCCTAGTTTTATCCCTTTTATTGAGAGAAGCATTCTCGTTTTGGACAGGACATCCTTATGATTTCGAGCTTTTCGTTAGAATTGGTGAACATATTGCTAAAGGAAATTGGCCTTATGAGTTCATCAATGCTTATCCGGATGTTAGCTTTTGGCATGAAGGAACTGTAGGAATCGCTTATCCTCCTCTTTATGCTTATTTCTCAGCTTTAGCATATTCGCTTTACAAATTGTTAGGCATAGATTTGCCTTTCCTTTATTACTTCATGCTCAAGCAACCCATGATAATAGGAGACGTAGCTAATGGATACCTTATCTACAAAATAGGATCAAAGTACTTTAAGAAGGAAGATGTAAAACCCGCATTGCTTTGGTTATTCAATCCAATACCTATAATATTCTCAAGTATTTGGGGAATACCCCACAGCTTAGCCATAACTTTCATCCTACTAGCTTTGTTAGAATTCGAATCTAAAATGAGCTTTGTTTATATAACTTTAGCCTTCTTGATAATAGGCCTTCCTTTCATCTACATTCCCATTTACTTTGCATTGTTCCTGAAAAACAGGAAATATCTTTTGAAATTTACTTCAGTTTTCTTTTTCCTAGGCGTAATCTTACCTCTCTTATCATTGACAACGCTTAATCTAAACGAACATTATACGAAGCTTTTACTCGCAGTCGAAGATGTTTTTACCAAGAAAATTTTCGGTCAGTTCAATATATTCATGATATTAAACTATTTACTTTATTTAAATTCTTCTTTATTTTCTTCTTTATATTACGTTTCAACCCTATTTATACCATATATTTGGATACCTGTTACGCTAGCTACTCCTTTTATTTATTTCCGTTATAAGAATAATGTAAAAGAATTTAAGGAAATTTTAGGATCCTTTTTTATTACTACTATAATTTTCTTAATATTTAGACAAACAATTAATGAACAATATATTTTATATTTTTTATTTTTATCTATAATTTATTTTGCAAACATTTATCAAGATAATAAATTAAAAAATATATTTATAGCTATAATTATTAATACTTTCATTTTTATAGCTATTAACAATCCGTTTTTTATTCGATTTTTAGCACCTATAGATGCAAGCTTCTATGCTAAAGATATAGAATTGACTACAAATGAGCCTTTTAGATTTATAAGATATACTCTTATGACGATAAGTGGAAGTCTTAATACTATTTTAATGATTTATTTTTTTAGAGAAATAAAAACAAAAATATAAACAAAAATAAAGATAAAAAATATAATTAATTTAAGGCAACGTTGGAGGGGCTGGCGAAAGTCCTCTGGAATAAATCTCCATGAACGGCAGGATGTATGCCACTAAGATTATAACTATTGCGATAACTACCCAGATAGAGAGTTTATCTAGAATGGTAGGATCTTCGTTCTTGTTTTCAAATAAAGATCCTGCATCCATTTGGACTCTTGGCCCTCTTAACAAGGAGAAACCTGAGTTGAAGATGAATATCACTCCTGAAATGAACAATATAATACCTCCTATCGCTGCTATTTGTGCTAGCGGTATCCAACTAGAAGGAGCTGAACCTCCGTATAAAATATCTGCTGTCCTTCTAGGAATTCCTAATAATCCTCCAACGTGGAACGAAGTAGAGAAAATAAGCATACCTATTAACCAAAGGTAAGGCTGTGCTAAGATAAAACGTTTAAATACCATCGCTTTTCCAAACAAAGCAGGTATTATAACATAACTAGCGGCCATGAATGTTAGAGTAACAGCTGTACCTACAGTTAGATGGAAGTGTCCTACAACCCAAACAGTATTATGAACTACTGCGTTAATAGTATATGCTGCGTTTATTATCCCGCTAATTCCTCCGAAGGCAAAAAGTATCATGGAAACAGCTATTCCTACAAAAACACCATCTTTCCATGGTAGATGCTTAATCCATCCGAATAAAGACTTTCCACCTTTTTCTCTATAACTCTTCTCCATTGTAGCAAGCAAGTTAAACGCGGTCATGAAACTAGGTACTGTCACTAAGTAGGTCAATACAGTATGCAAGAACTTATACTGAGGTGAAACTCCAGGATCTTGGAATTGATGATGTAATCCTACAGGTGTGGAGAAAAGTATGAAAAGTATGAAAGCAGCTTTTGCCGCCTTTTCACTATATATGGTTGTGTTTAATAGCTTAGGCAAGAAGAAATACCATAGAGTTATAGCAGGTAATAGCCAGAAGTAGACTAAAGCATGACCGAAATACCAGAAATAGGTCCTGGATTCAAGAGCATCTACAGGCGTATCGAATAAAGCCATGGGTATTAGGTTTTTAAGGACTTCGATTGCCAATCCAGGTGTTGCCTCTAGCCATACAATGAGAGTCGTAAGCACTCCCATTGTAGCTAATGGAATCGCAGCCTTTGTCTTCTTCCTCCAGTTAAAGAACGCTAAGAAAATAGCTACAGCGAAAATCCATGTACCGATTAATAATATAGCTGCTCCTAAATAGAAGAAAGCATTAGCTTTAAGAGGAGGATAAAACGTATAGAGCACATTAGAAGTACCGCTTAATATGGCAATTGCCGCCATCAAAGTTCCTACCAATGTTAAAATTAAAGCTACGTTAAGTAATATACTGTTAATTTTCTGTCCTAGCTCCCTTGATATCACAAACGCTGCTAAACCCATTATGAAGAACGCTGTCCATACGATAGCCAACAACACACCGTGAGCAGTTACGCTTAAATAATAAGTAGCTGGTTCTAATCGTAGCGGTGAATAAGGAGTCCTCGTCAATAACTGAAGTAGACCGAAAAGCCCTCCTAAGGCTAGTACTAGGAAAGCGAATGATATAGATATCTTAGAAAACCTATCCTCTGTCTTGAAGCTTGTTTCCATCATCTCACCTCTCTATTATTAAGTGACCATACATGGTTTGATGTCCTGTACCACAATATTCGTTGCAGTATATCAAGAAAGTACCTTTCATATCCTGAGGTACTTCCCATACAAAGATAGCCACGTAACGGGGGAAAACCATCAAATTCACGTTTGTTCCTTCTATTGCAAAACCATGCACAACGTCCTTGCTTAAAATCTCAAAGATCACTCTTTTAGGATTTTGCAACTTTATTTCTGCAGGAAGGAAATAATATTGTGCTGCAACGACCTTAACCCTGTAAACTCCCGGTTCTATTTCTTCCACAGAAGGCTTAAAAGTTTCCACCTCTGGAAATATTGCACAAGCTGCAGGAGTAGTGTAACCTATGACGTTTCCGTATGCTAGTAAATAAAGGAATAAACCAAGGAAAGCCAAGACAACAACTACAAAAAATACTTCTAGCTTCTCCATTTAACCAAAAGCACCCCTGGCTAACATCATTAAATAAACAGCTATCCACGTTGCTGCTAATATACCTAGATATATTGCTAGTGTAACTATTGTACCCTTAGGTACGAAATGTTCTTGTGCCCCTTTACTCTTTACAAAAAAGGATTTCATTGTTTTTTTAATTTAATTAAAGTATTTAAAGCTTTATATATAGATATCTATAAATAAATGCGTAAGTATATTTATATATCTTATATAAGCTAAGTGAATAAGCTTTTATTTATTATTGAGAAATCTCATGACATGAAAATAGCCTTAATCCAACCTGATTCAAGAGGAGATAAAGACGAGATACTGCAACGTGCTATTAATTTAATAAAGAAGGCTTCTTCAATGGAAGCAGAGATCGCATGTTTACCTGAGCATTGGATTTTCGTTAAAAATTTCAAAGGAATCATTCCTCATTTCATAAAGGCGGCTAAGGAGAACAAGATAACAATCATAACTGGAGGTAATTATGTAGAAGAGAAAGGAAAGAAGGAAATTAAAAGCTTTCTGATAAATAGTGAAGGTGAAATCATAGGTGAACAAAATAAAGTCCATCTGTTCAAAGCAGAAAAGGAAATAGCTATTCCAGGTGAAGAATATAATGTATTCGAACTAAACAACACTAAAATAGCAATAACGATATGCCATGATTTAGTCTACCCAGAAGTCGTTAGGATATTGGTGCTCAAAGGTGCAGAGATCATATTCGCACCTGCTAGGATAAAGGACATCGGATACGAACCTTGGAAGCTTTATGTTTTGACAAGGGCTTTGGAAAACAGGGTTCATATAGCTTCTCCCAATACTTTCTTACCTCCTAGTTTTCTAGGTAAAAGCATAGTCGTAGACTTCGAAATCAAAGAAGATGTAGTAATCCCTAAGATCTTTGCTTCAGCGAAGGAAGAAGAGGACATCCTGATAGCCGATTTGGATCCTAAGAAAGTAGAAGGTTTTAGAAAAGAGAGGTTGAGCAATAGAAGGGTGGAAACATATTCAGCGTTAATTAAAAATTAATAAAGATAAAAGGATGAAATTTATAAAATTTTAGAGAAATGTGAAAGCTGCTGTACTCATAGGTTTCGGAAAACCTTTGGAAACTAAGGATGTAGAATACCCTAAGCTTGAAGATAAAGAAGGAGTCATAATAAAAATAGCGGCTACAGGAGTTTGTCACAGTGATGTTCATGTAGCATTTGGAGATTGGAGCGATTTCCTCGATATAAAATTACCAACAATTCTAGGCCATGAATGTTCTGGCTACGTTGAAGAAATTGGAGAAAACGTCAAAGGTTTTGAAAAAGGAGATGCTGTGCTCGTGTATAACTGCTTCGGTTGTGGTTTCTGTGAATATTGTAGAAAGGGTGAGGAGAATTTATGTCCTAACTTAGAAATACCCGGTCTTGGAAAATATCAAGGAGGATATGCTGAATATATGTATGTCCCCCATTATAGGCATCTCTTAAAAGTAGATGAAGATCCCGTAACTCTCACTCCTATTGCAGATGCTGGGATAACAGCTTATAGAGCTTTGAAAAAAGCTAGGAATTACATGAATGCAGGCGATTACGTTTTGATTTTTGGCATGGGAGGTCTTGGATTTTTAGGATTGCAAATAGCTAAATTGATGGGTAGTAGCTATATCATAGTGGGAGACATTAGAGAAGATAAGTTGGCCATCGCTGAAAGACTTGGAGCGGATTTCGCAATAGATACTAGCGATATAGAAAGAGCAGAAAAAGAAATAAAAGATATAACTAAAGGCAAAGGAATTAAAGTAGCGATAGATTTCGTAGGAACCAACGCCACGTTAGAGTTGGCTAGAAAGGTATTGAGCAATGGTAGCCGCTTGATATTGGTTGGTCTAGCAGGAGGTAATCTCCATATGCCCATTTCTAATATCGTATCTAGCGAGCTCGAGATTCAAGGAAGCGTTATTGGTTCTTTCAACGAATTAGTTGAAGTTTATAATTTATACAAGACTGGTAAGTTGAGAATATCTGAATTCATGAAAAAGAAAGGATTAGAAGATATAAACGAAGTTTTTGAGGATATTAGGAACTATAGAGCGGCTGTTAAAACGATCATCATTCCTTAAAAGTAACTTTGATAGGCGGCGTTTCTATTACGGTTTCACCGCCAAGACTTGAGAGATATCTAGCGCTTATGTAAATTGATAAGAAATAAGAGCGATGTTCAACGATTTTCTCATCGAAGTTCTTCAGATCTAATATCATTTGGCTACTCACGTTGCTTCCTGGTTTAATTTCAACGCTTTGATAAGGCATTGCGCATGGAGGTATTAGTTCAAAGCATGGTTTAGACGAATATATCAGATTGAAACTTTCATCGTAAACTTTAAAACTCACAGTAATCTCTGGGGAGTAAGCTATTTCAGTTTTATTACCTATGTTTGTTAAGATCCAATTTATGATGACCTCTTCATATAATCCAAAACTATCTTTGCTCAAAATCATCGTGAGCTTGAAAGGATAAACTTCTACCTCAGTTTTTAGGTTGTTATCTGGAATTCCTTTGTCTTGATTTAAATAAAGAAGCGCATAAGTTACAAGGCTAATGGATACAAGCAACGTGATGATCACTAAAGAGAGCTTAACCATGATTGAGAAATCCTCAGTAATCTTTTATTTTTAAGCTTTTTAATTTGAAATAAAAGAATTTTGAACAACTCAAACGTTTAACGGTTATTATTACTCTTTCAAATGGGAATAGCTAAAAATTTTGATTACATAAGCAATATATTACAGAAATTCGTTATTCAATCATGGTTGAGGGAAAGAAAAAATTCTTGATTGCTTCTTTTTCTCCTTTACCAGAAGCCTTCATAGAAAGTCTCTTCGCCCCTTATAGCAGCGAAGTGAATGCAGAAATTAAAGTCGTTAGCTTATACGATGCAAGCATGGAAAAGATTTTGAGCGTACTTGAAGAAGCTGACATCGTAATAGGAGATCACACGTTCAAGATGAAGATAACTAGAGAGATGTGTGAAGTTATGAAAAAAGTCAAATTGATTCAACAACCGAGTACAGGTTATGATCACATAGATGTAGAAGCATGTGCAAGGAAGAGAATACCTGTAGCTAACGCTGGAGCTGCGAATGCCTCTTCAGTAGCTGAATATACTATAATGGTCGCTTTAGCGCTTTTAAAAAGACTTCTTGAGGCACATGAAAGAACCCAAAGAGAAGAGTGGCCTCAATGGGAACTCATGGATAAAGGGACTTTTGATCTCCTTGAAAAGACTTGGGGCATATTAGGGCTTGGCAGGATAGGTAAGGAGTTGGCCAAAAGGCTTAAAGGTTTTGGTGTCAAGATCATTTACTACGACAAGATTAGGCAAGAGAAGTTCGAGCAGGAATTGGGAATAGAATACAGAAGCTTTCCTAGATTGCTTAGAGAGAGCGACATATTATCTATACATCTACCTTTAACTCAAGAGACGAGGAAGATGATAGGAGAAGCCGAGCTTAGGATGATGAAACCTTCAGCCATTTTGATCAATCCTTCGAGAGGTGAGATAGTAGATGAAGAAGCCTTGGCTAAAGCACTATCTGAACGTTGGATATGGGGCGCTGCCGTTGATGTATATAGCGAAGAACCTCCTAGCAAAGAACATCCTTTATTAAAGCTTAAGAACGTGAACTTGATAACCACTCCTCATATTGCAGGAGCAAATACTGATTCTAGGCTTAGGATAATAGAGTTCAGTATAAAAAACGTGCTTAGAGTCATGAAAGGAGAAGAACCTGAATCCGTAGTAAATCTATGAAGGATTTAACCATAGCCCAGATAATAGCGAAGACGTTGCATTTAAACGGCGTAGAAAGGATATATGGACTCATAGGCACTTCTATACTGGATTTCATAGATACCCTTTATGACTTCAGAAATGAGATCAACCTCATAACTACAAGACATGAGCAAGTAGCTGTTTCAGCAGCAGATGGCGAAGCTAGGACCAAAGGAAATATAGGTGTAGCAGCAGTCCATGCAGGTCCTGGATTTCTTAATTCTATGATATCACTGGCCATATCGATGAAAGACAGAGTTCCAGTATTATTGATTACAGGAGGGGTTAGAAGAAGGCTTAGAGGTACCGATGCATGGCTTGAAATAAACCAAGGATCATTAGCCAGATCTCTTCAAAGTAATTACTTTTTAGTAGAAAGGCCAAATGAAATACTAGATGTTTTATTCAACGTTTTTGATAAGCTTTACGGAAATCCTAGATTGCCTGCAGTATTAGAAATAGCCGAAGACATTTGGAAGGAGAAGATTTCTCTAAGCGATAAAGATTTGGAAAGTTTGGGAAAGAAGAATGAAATCAAAGAAGAGTATCCTAAGGATGAGATCGTCAAAGAAACATTCAAGAAGCTGAAGGAAGCTAAGAAGCCATTAATATTAGCTTGTGGTGAACTGACTTTTTCGAAGAAATTTAAAGAAGATTATTTAATTGAAGTCGCTGAAAAAACAGGATCTTATATAATAACCTCTGGAAACGGTCGAGGTGCATGCTCTGAAGACAATCCTAGATCTTTAGGAAGAGCAGGCTTTGGAGGAGGTAACTTGGTAGCGGATAATGCGCTTGAAAACTGTGACTTCCTATTAGTTCTTGGAAACGAGTTCGATGATACGACAACTTATGCTTATACTTTGTTACCTGAGGGAGAAACTTATGTGATAAGCCAAGATCCTTCAGTAGAGAAGAGACCAAGATATTATGAGCTTTTTAAACATGATCCTTCTTCTTTTCTAGAAGCTTTGAAGAAAGAAGCAGAAAAACATCCTAAAGAGAACAAGAATGCATGGGACGTCATTGTAGAAGAGTACAAGAAGAGATGGAATAGCTTGTTGGAAGAAGCTCTTTCTAGGAAGTATGAAAACGTTGCCAATCCTTCCAAGTTCTTCAAGGCTTTAGATAAGAGGCTACCTAAAAACAGAATAATAAGTGGAGGTCAAGGAGTTCACATAGTATATACTTACGATTTCATCAAAATTTACAAGCCTAGGACCTTCTTGGCTAGTACTAATCTAGGGGCAATGGGTTTCGCTTTGCCAGCAGCCATGGGAGCAAAACTAGCAAACCCTGATGCTGAGGTTCTAGCAGTATTGGGTGATGGGGAATTCATGATGACTGTACAAGATTTAGAGACTATAAAAAGAGAAAACATTGCGTTAAAAACGATAATAGTCAACGACAATAGTTATAGAGTGCTTTATTTAAGGCAACTAGTTCAGAAAGCTGGAAGAATCTATGAAACTCTGCTCACGAATCCTGATTTCGTCAAATTGTCTGAATCCTTTGGAATAAATGCAACCAAGGTTAGCAAAGATGAAGAAATAGAAAAAGCGATAGAAGAAATGTTAATGCATAAGGATGAGCCTTTCTTGGTAGAACTTGTGATCGATGTAAACGACGTACCTCCTATGAACATTCAACAAACGCTTAAAATGAGCATGTGAACGCTAGCTTTGAATGGCCTAAGAAAGTTTGTTAGCATGGCGAAATTCTCTTGTCTTCAGCAATTTATAGATCCCTTAATTCCTCACCAAATGCGAAATTATCTAAAACTTCAAGCCTTGAAGTATGCACAAAGCCCAAACTCTGCTTCTCCATAATTAGGAAATCTCAAACATCCAACTATTCAATGCTGTGGTTTTACAGACTACTAGTTACTAAAATAACAAAACTTTCTCGCTTATAAACATTAAAGGAGACCTGTGTAATAATATTTCCTACTTTTGTAAGATTTTGAACTTCTATATCTTTTCACAATTTATATAACGTTATCGCTTACAAATAAATATTATTTAACTTTTTAATTTTATTATAATTCATCAGTAATATTTATATCGATTTATTATTTAATTTTTCCTCAAATAAGAATAGTTTTCTAAGACATCCAACAATTTTCTTCCATGCCCATCGCAGCTCATGTGTAAAAATTTCAGAACATCTTGCTTCCTTAGTTCTCCTCAACTTATTCTTTGCAGTACTCAATTCTAAGAAAGCCCATTTTTAGATATCACATCGATAGCTGATGTAACTAGTAAATCTCAATTTAATTCAGATAAACTATCTTATTAAACAAAAGTAGATAAAAATTTATACTTTCTTATATTAAAATGTAGTGATGAGTAAAGAACAAATAAGGCCTGATAAAGTACTTGATGCAAGAGGTTTAATGTGTCCGATGCCGGTAATGAAGACTAATTTAGCAATAAAGGAATTGCAGATCGGTCAAATATTGGAAGTTCTTGCAACCGACCCTGCTTCTAAGGCTGATATCTCTGCATGGTGTAAAACTACGGGTAATGAGTTACTAGAGATGATCGAAGAAAAGGGAACCCCAACAGTCTATAGATTTTATATTCGAAGAACGAAATAGAAATTCAGGCAGTTAAAATCTCCAATTCTTTTTGTTTTCTTTCTCTTATTACTTGATCGATTAAATCATAAGCTTTCAATATTCTTTCATCAGAGATTCTGTAATAGATTTGTCTTCCCTCTTTTCTTATAATGACAATTCCTAGCTTCCTGAAATTGGCTAGATGTTGGGATACAGTTGATTGGTTCAATCCTAATTCTCTTACCAACTCAGCAACACTTTTTTCACCACTCCTTAAACAATCAAGGATGGCCAATCTAATAGGATGTGCGAACATTTTACAGAACTCTGCATGCAACTCATAATATCTACTTATCTTGCCAGACGTCATGTCTGAATAAATGCGTGAATCAGTATATAAATTTTTATATTTAAAGATTTATATATTCATATATTATCATATAGATATGGAAAAGAGGAAAAGGCTTCTTATCGTAGCAAGTAAGGGAACCGCTGATGCTTTATATCCTGTATTAATTTTAGCTACAACTGCTGCTTCCCAAAACATGTCAGTAGATGTTTACTTCACGTTTGGAGGAATGAAATTGCTTACAAAAGGAATGGCTGAAACGATCAAACCATCTGTAGATTTAGGCTTATCACAGGAAGAATTATATAATTTGCTCAAGAAGGGAGGGATGCCTACTTTACAAGAAATGTTGAAGATGGCAAGAGAAATGGGCGTGAAAATCCATGCATGCTCGCCTACGATGAGTTTATTCGGTTTAACTGAAAAAGATTTATCCGAAGGCGTATTCGATGACGTAATCGGGGCGGCTACCTTCCTAGAGATGGCTTCTGATCCTAACGCGATCGTTTTGTTCGTTTAAATCAAATCGATTTTTTAAAATCTATTTTTCTAACATATTTGATTAATTCTTTGCTAATCAAATCAACGCTTACTTTCTTCCATTTGCTAATGTTCTCTACAGGAGGAGAATCAGGAGGAGGAATGCAGAGCATGTTCAATCTCTCCAAATTTGTATTCACAAGCAAAGTACCATGAATAAGGAGCGCATTATTCGAAACACGAGCAGCCATACCTGAAATCTTTAAACCTTCTACTTCTATCCTATTAGGCTGGGCGAAGTAAGCTTTGATACCTATTTTATTTAGGGCTTCAACTATTATATTGCTGAACTTCTCGAAGATGATCTTACCTTCACAATAGCGAAGATTTGCTTTAGCGAAGAAGCTCCAGTTTAAATTACCTAAATCGTGATATACAACCCCTCCTCCAGTGATCCTTTTATAAACAGGTATTTTCAACTTCTTAGCTATGTTCGCCCTATACCAACCATATCGCTTAGAACGAGATATCCCCCTAACTAAACATTCTTCGTTTATCCAAAGTCTAAAAATAATATCATAAGGACTTTTCTCTATTCTCCTAAATAGAACAGATTCTTTCCTTATGTTATATTTTGGGTTCGTGCTTTTTTCCAGGACTATTAAAGTCCTATTCTCTCTTACAATCAACTCCCCATTTTTCAATTATCGGCTTATATCTCTCGTAAGCCTCGTTAGCGCTCATCAACGATTTGATTTCTTCCAAATTCTCTATCTTTAGCTTTAACACCCAGTTTTTATAAGGATCAGCGTTAATCAAGGTAGGATCTTCTTGGACTTCTTGATTCACCTCCACGACTAAACCGGTGAGAGGAGAACGCATGGGTCCCATGAATTTAGCGCTCTCAACTATCGCTGCTATGTCTCCTCTTTTTAGCTTCGTGCCCACATTCTTTATTTTCACTGATATTAGCTCACCGGCATATGCTTGTGCTGGATCAGTAGCTCCAATTATCGCTATATCTTTCTCTAACCTCACCCAAACATGACATTCTAAATCGTAATACAGCTCTTCGGGGAAATTACATTCTTTGTACTTCAACATGTTTAGAAATAAAATACAAGTGTATTAGGATCGGAGACCATCTCGAGCAAGGTATAAGCACCTGCGAAGCTTACTTCTGGCGGTAAATCTTCCTTTTTCAACCCCCATATCACTTTTGCAGACGTACTGCAACAAAGCATCTTCACCCCATTGGTGATTGCAAGGTCGTAAACCTTCTTTAACGGCTCCTCATCTTCTCTAGTCCTAAGGTTTTCTAGAACTTCTTTTTTCAGCAAAGAAGGCCCTTCTGCTAAGAAAAACATATAAGTTTCATAACCTAGAGATGCAGCAGCTGCCGCATAATAGAAGGGCGTAAAAGCCTTTTTTGGTTCTTCTTTCCCTGTACTGACTACGAAGAGATATCTCTTCTTATTTGACAAGCCCTCTGCCATAAAAATATTTATACTTTAATATATTAAAATATATCAATGCATGCAAAATTCTATTTGGAAAGACTAAATGAAGATGGTTGGTATTATGGAGGTCTTCCTGGCTTGCAATGGGAAATTCAGCAAGCAAGAAAACAAGATAGAAAAATTTTGAAGAAGATCGTAGAAGAATTACATAAAGATGAAAGATTTAGGGAATTTTATTATGCTTGTATAAACTGTGGAAATTGCACAAGCGTTTGCCCAGCTTTTAAGTTTGTAGATTTCGAACCTAGAATAGTAGTTCAAAAAATTATGCACTCAAAAGATGAACCCGAGTTGTTATACCAAATGATGGAAGAATACATATGGGCATGCTACCAATGTTACTCCTGTTGGGATGTATGCCCTGCCCATAACAATCCTGGAGGACTCATCGCAATTCTAAAAGAAATAGCAGTTAAGAATGGAATTCCATCAGCCAAAACTGCCCTTGAACCTTATAGCAAAATAGTTTATAAAATCATGACCACAGGTACGCAGATAACTCCAGACATGCATACTACAATAGCTTTATTCAAGGATTGGGGTCCTCATAAAGCAGAATTAGCAAAGAATATAAGAATAGATAGAAAAGCCGTCCCAGTTCCATCGATGAACTCTATAATGGACAAGGGCTGGAAAGTAGAAGAGAGTACGATGAGAGAATTGATGACGATTCACAAAGAAGCTGGAGTATTAGACCAGATTAAAAATTCGCTAAGCGATGTGGTTGATATGATTAAAGAAACGGCTAAAGAAAAAGGCGTGATAAAAAATGAGTGAAAAAATACAAATTAATGTAGCTGCTAACGAAGAACTAGAAATTCCAAGGGAAGATCAAAAATTATTCGAAAGATTGGTATCTGAAAGGAGAGCTAAGCTGGCTAAAGGAACTGTTGAGGAATATCTAAGGATGCTAGAAAAACTAAAAGAACTCGAGAAAAACGGAGAAGTAATCGTTCATCATGTTCATGAGGAATATGAACCTAGATTGGTCAAGACGCTTAGCGGAAGGATTAAGAAAATACCTACAGTAGAACTTTGGCAGCATAAATCCTGTGGTCAATGTGGTCACATACCTGGATACATCTCTGCACTTTATTGGATAATGAATGAATTAGACATCTCATATATAGATGATACTAATCAGACTTCTTGCACTGCTTGGAATTATTACGGAAGCGGAACATCAAACACTGTAGCGCTAACTGCGGTATTTTTAAGAAACATGCATGTTGCCTATGAGAAAAACGCCTACCCCTTAATACATTGCGGTACTAGTTTTGGAGACTACAAAGAATGTAGATTTTTTGTGGTGATGAGCAAGGAAATAAGGGATAAAGTAAGGTCTATACTAAAAAAGATAGATAGAAATATCGTAATACCTGAAGAGTTGGTACATTATAGCGAATGGCTACATGTTATGAGAAATGAAATAGCTGAGAGAAAGAAACACGATGTATCCAATCTAAAAGTAGCAGTCCATGCTGCATGCCATACTTACAAGCTCATGTCTGAAGATTACACCTACGATGATAGTATTCTTAATGGAATAAGGCCTGCACCCACTTCCAGTATAGTTTTAGCTCTAGGTGCACAACTAGTAGATTACAGCACTTGGTATGACTGTTGTGGTTTCGGTTTTAGGCACATACTTACTGAAAGAGAAATAAGCA
>JBEPYP010000010.1:0-14755 GCA_041641355.1 Thermoproteota archaeon
TTATTACGTATTCGCTTTCTTCCATCATGACCACCTCGTTATTTTCTCTTCAAGATACAATCTCGGATGAATACACATGCTAATGAGCTCCTTTAATAGTACTGTGAAAGCATAGTTTGTCTTCACCTTAACAATATCCCTATGCGGACCGCAGAAGTAACAAGTAGTCATATTTTTCTTAGCGTCATAATACGCCATGGCATTGCACTTTTTACATACATATATATACGTAGGATCGGACATTTCTAATAATACATCTTGAAGAACAAACGAAGCACCATGGCCTATTAGGCAATCTCTTTCCATCTCTCCAAATCTTAGACCTCCTTCCCTGGCTCTACCTTCAGTAGGTTGTCTGGTTAATATTTGAACAGGTCCTCTTGCTCTTACGTGTATCTTATCGCTTACCATATGATGGAGTTTTTGATAATAAGTTATGCCGATGAATACTTCAGCTACCATTTTCTCACCAGTAATACCATTATACATGATCTCCTTACCTGTAGATTTAAAGCCATATGACTCAAGTTCTTTCTTTATAGCTTCAATATCATCCCCCTCAAAAGGAGTGGCATCAACGAAAGTACCTTTTAGAGCAGCGAATTTACCAGCCAATGACTCTAATAATTGTCCCACAGTCATTCTTGAGGGAATAGCGTGTGGATTTATTATGAGATCTGGAACAATACCATCTTCTGTGAAAGGCATATCTTCTTGGGGCAAAAGAATCCCTACAACTCCTTTTTGACCATGTCTGGATGCGAATTTATCGCCTATCTCAGCAATCCTGTAATCCCTTACCTTCACTCTAACTAAAACATTATCATCAATTGTATTCGTCATGAAAATCCTATCCACGATCCCCTTCTCTTCATGTCTTAACATGACAGAAGTATCCCTTCTATTGCCTCCAGCTTCTAGTACTTTGAATTCTTCAGCAAATCTAGGAGGACTAGTTTTTCCTATTAATATCTCTCCTCCTTTAACTTCGACTTCAGGTATGATTACGCCATCTTCGTCGAGCTTAGCATAAAATTCAGGTGCATAATAACCCCTAACGCCTTGTTGAGGTATTTCTACTCTGTCCTGAGTTCCTCCTGGATATCTCCTTTCTTCGGTTTCATAAAGTCTTATGAATGTAGATCTAGCTAGGCCTCTATCTATAGAACTTTTGTTTAATATCACAGCATCTTGAATGTTATAACCTGTATAAGAGAGAACCGCCACGACCATGTTTTGGCCAAACGGTCTGTTAAAAGCCTTGCTTATTTTCATAGGCTTTGTTATAACCAAAGGATGTTGTGGATAATGAAGTAAATGTGCTCTTGAATCAGCCCTATTGAAGAAATTGGTGAAAGGTACTCCTAAGGCCTGTTTGCCCATAGCAGCTTCAAAAGTATTCCTTGGAGAGTGATTATGTTCAGCATAAGGTATAACAGATGCTACAACTCCTAGCATAGTAGCAGGCGGAAATTCTAGATGAGTATGCTCCTCGGTCAGTTCATCTATGGTTACGGCCATATATGCGTTTTCCTCTTCTTCTGCATCTAGATATTCTAAGTACTCGCCCACGATATCACTCCAACTCAATTCCCCTTCTTTGACCCTCTCTATTACTTCCTTTGTTATTTTTGGTCTTCCTTTTTCTACTATCAATAAAGGCCTAAGAACTCTTCCTGAATCTGTATTTATCCTGATTTCCTTGCCGGTAAGTTTTTCATAGAGAACAATGCCCATCTCATAAGGCAAAACTTTCTTTCTTCTAAGCTTTCTTAATATTTCAACAAGTTTTTCAGGTTCTTCATGATATCCTATTAACTCACCGTCTAAATAGACCACTGCAAAATTGCCTTTTTCAGGGATCTTGGTCAGGACTTTAAGGCTTGTCAAAAGATAATTTCTTACGTCTTCCCTATAGCCTCCTACAGAAATTGTAGCGAGCAAAGCCAAATTCTTAACAAGACCACAATTAGGTCCTTCAGGTGTTTCTACAGGACATATTCTACCCCATTGTGTAGGATGAAGATCTCTCGCTTCAAAGTTTGGTTGCGTCCTACTTAGAGGTGAAATTAACCTTCTGAGATGACTTAGAGTTGACAGATAATTAGTCCTATCCAAAAGCTGACTAACTCCTGTTTTACCGCCCACCCAATTACCTGTAGCAAGAGCGTAGATTATTTTCTCAGTAATTATATCCGATCTTATCAAAGATGAAATCTCTACTTCCCGCTTCTTAGCTATCGATTTATCTAATTGGTAGGCTACATCTGTAACAAAAGCCTTGAAGACACTCCTGAATAGAGTTGCCATCATATCTCCTGCCAATTTGAGTCTCTTGTTTTTGTAATGATCCTTATCGTCCAAAGGACGAAGTCCTAGGTAAGCCTCTATCACCGCACCTGCCATTTGGGCTAAATAGTATGCCTTTCTTATCCTTGCTTGAGGAGTTGTTCCTAAATGAATCAATAGATTTTTATCTAATACTGTTTGAGCCCTTTCTTTTCTTTTATCCAAAGGACTTCCTGGAGCAACCCTATTCCCTATATACTCGAGTGCTTCTTCCATCGTACGAACTTTCTCAGACTGCAATGAAGAAACGAACAACTCTTGCCAAACCCTCTCATCATTGGATACGGCAGTGAATATCTCTTGATCTGAAGAAACACCTAACGCTCTCATGAGAACAAAAAAGGGTAATTTACCAGGGATAGCTGAGAAAGATACCCAAAGAGAGCCGTCCTTATATCTTTCAACTGTCACAGAAGATCTCTGACCAGGTATTGCGGATATTACTTTAGCTACGTGAGTTGCAGAAGAGCCTTTACGAGCTAAGTCTACGAGAATTCTGTTCTCAGCCAAATCCTCTTGGGCCACTATTACCCTTTCAGAACCATTTACTATGAAGTAGCCTCCAGGATCTTCGGGATCTTCTCCTGCTTTTATCAGTTCTTCTCTACTCATTTTAGACAGATAACATATATCTGATCTGACCATCACAGGTATGTAGCCTATCTCCACAATTTCGCTTCTTCTCTGCTCATTGTCTATGTATAATGTCATTTCTAAATAGAGAGGGGCTGCATAAGTTAGACCTCTTAATCTGCATTCATTAGGGGTGACCTTTGTCTCAAACCCCCTTGCTTCTTTTATCCTAGGCATTCCAACTTTAATCGAACCCAATTGAATGTAATAACCGCTAATACTAGAAGGAGCCTCGATTACTTTAATTTCATCCACTATTTGCTGAAGACCTCTCCTTATGAATTCATTGTAAGAATCAAGGTGCAGTCTGGCTAAACCTTTCTCTTTAACAAAGCTTTCAACAAGAACCCAAAGATCCTCTTTTGATACTTCTTTCGACATTTTACTTCACTAGAAAGGAATGACGAAACGGTATGCAACAGCTTTACCTGCTGTAGGGCTATCTCTTATTATCATTATGATATCGCCAGGCTTAGCCTTTATTCTTTTACAAACAGGGTCAGATGCTCTTATCCAAGGTAATCGATAAGGACTTACATTTAGTGTTTTTAAAAGTTTTTCAGCTTCTTCTTTGCTTAACACTACATGTTTTGGAACTAATTCATGCTCTAAAATATCAAAATTCTTATTCTTCTTCGCCATCCTAAAAGAGTGTAATAAAAAATATTCGACCTTACTTAAAAAATTATCTCCGAAAATTAAGCTAGAAAAATTATAAATGTCCTCGTCATAAACCATAATTGAAGGGCGCTTAGCTCAGCCAGGAAGAGTATTGGGCTTTTAACCCAAGGGTCGCGGGTTCGAATCCCGCAGCGCCCGTTTTTTATATATGGAAAAAATTTTGAATAAAAAACCCGTAATAGGAATTGAGAAAGAAAAAGCCGAGCTATTGAAAATAGTCTTAAAAGAAATGGATCTTCTGGATAAATTTCATAGAAGTCTAAGAGAAAAAAACACGATTTTCTTGCCTCTCAAAAGAGAACCCAAGAAAGAAGAAATTGAAAAGATCAGGGAAAAATTGGGAGAAGTAATATTTGGAGAAAAAGAAGCTGTAGCAAAAAGGAAGTTGCTCGAAAGGAACAAGCTATTGGAAGAAATAAAGCTAACAAGAACTTTCTACAAATCCCCTTTAAGATACTTAGCCTATAACGATGTGGTTATTCTAGAATTGAAAGAGGATGAAAATATAGAAAAATACGTTGAATTGATAAAGTTAGAAAGGAAGAACTTGAAAAGTATTTACAAGATAGGTAGCCTTTCTTTGATCTATAAAGGGATTGTACCTGAGTTGATATTCGGAGAAAGTAAAGATTTCATGATCTATGAGGATGAGGATTTAATACTTTACTTCAAAATAGATAAAAATTTCATAGATCTTAGGTTGAAGTTCGAGAGAAATAAATTAACTAACGAGTTAAAGAAAGGAGAGAAAATAATTGAGCTTTGTGCTGGAGCAGGCCTTCTCTCTATAGATATAGCTAAAAAAAGAGAGATTCCCGTCTTCGCTGCAGAAAATGATTTTGAACTCTATGAGATGTTGTTGAAAAATATCGAAGTGAATTCAGTAAAAAATCTGATCAAGCCAATATTTTTTGAAAAAACTCCAAAATTAGAAGAATTATTCTCAGAAATGATGGATAGGGTGATAATATGGGATCATAGAAGAAGCGAGGAAATGCTCGATATAGCTTATAAAATAACTAAGAAGAATGGAGGGATCATAACAGCTATGATGGTATCGAAGGAACCTGAACCTTATGAAGACGTTTTATCGAGCTTGAAATTCAAATATGAAGATGTTAACGTCAGGAAATTACTAAAACTTTTTGCAGAAATGAGCCTAGTAAGAGTAGATATAAGATTACTTTAAAGGCTTGAAAATCTCTTCTGTACCTCTTTCGTCAATTACCAAAAGATCTACACCATCGCCTGATAGAACATCCCTTCCACAAGCAATCTTTATAGCCTTATAAGCAAGATCGATCGCCTTATCTCTGGTCAAGTCCTCTGAATACTCAGATTCTAGTATGCTCAGAGATAGTTCAGATCCGCTACCTAGGGATACGTACTTATCTTCAATGAGGGACCCTATTGGATCAAGGCTGAATATGTGATTGCCAGAAGCATCTCTTCCTCCTACTATTACAGAAGCTAAGAATGGGAAATACCTCCTGCTATACAATATATTAGAAAGCAGCTTAGCCGCGCTTCTTATTGTAGGAACACGATTGTTTTCTAATTCATATATTTTCAAATCATAAGCTAAAATTTTGGAAATCGCTTGCATATCAGCTAAAATTCCAGCACTTGCTATTCCTATATTATCCAAAATCTTGAAAACTTTCTTCCCTCCTTTACTCAACAGATAGTTCCCTACGGCAACTCTTTTTTCTCCTGCCAAAATAACTCCTGTAGAATAAACCATACCTATAACTGTAGCGCCTGCAAGTTCGAGAATATTTGCCATAGTAGTTATTTAATGTATTTTATATTAAAGCTTATTACCACGAATGGTTAACCGTGCGAAAGAGTCGAGACTCCCTTCCACTTTAAAATCTATTCCTAACATATCCCTTAAAAGATGTAAAGTAGTATAAGCATGTAAAGTATATTTATGCGTAGTTATTGAAGAAGAACCTTTAGCAAGCGCTAACCATATTAATAATTGGTCCCCTGCAAAAAGATCTAAGGCCGCATTTGTCTTGAAAACATTTTCAACTAAATTTACACTCGGATTTTGAGCAACTTTCTCAGCAGGCAAACCCTTCATACCTATAGCATCGTAACCCACAACTGTATCCTCAGAACCACTAGCTGAGATGAAAAAGAAATTACCTACATTTGAAGACGTGGGAGAAAAGCATAACTTTTCGATTTTCGCCAATTCCTTACTAACGTTATAGCTTTCTAAAATCTCAAGACTCCTTGTAACTTCTCTTTCGACTACATGACAAGGCAATCCCTCTGAATAAGCTTGAATAAATATTTCTTTAATAGAACCGAATCTCTCCAAATTCAGAGGTTTCAATTGAGAAGGTTCGGTCTCGACTTCAACTATACCTCCTCCCTTAGGATAAAAACCATGTCTTAACACCCTAATTTTGGCTTTAAATCCAATCTTCTGTAAATGAACCAAGAAAATTCTTTCAAAATAAGAAACAGTAGGAGACTTAGGCACAGCAGTCCCCCCTTTTAAAGTTATTTTAATAGGTTCATTTGCAAAAGCAACTACTGGTAATAAGGCTTGTAAAACCAAGGTTACTGAGCCCGCGGTGCCTACATCAAAATTATACCTTCCTCCTTTAATCTTAGAAGGGTGGAAAATCAACTCTCTAGAACCTATACTAGCACCTTCTAACCTGCCATTACAAATCTCCGCTATTGCTTTGGCCGCTAATAGATGCTGGGGTCTTAATCCCGGATTTTCTCTTTTAGCCCTTATATTTATTATTTTAACATCCTCGTTTTTTATAGTTGCTAAAGCCAAAGCTGTCCTTAATATTTGACCTCCTCCTTCACCAAAACTTCCGTCTATAACCCTCATTCCTATTCTATAGTTACCTTCTCCCCTATTTTCACGTTGAAGTAATCTTTTGCGCTACCTCTATTGACTGCTATTTCTAATAAATCAAAGCTATCGATAAGGAGCAACGGTTGATTTTCTTGTACCTCGCCATATGTTTTCCTAAAGGGAAGATCAAATTTGGAACCTTTCAAAGTCAACCTAAGACTGTCTCTATTATGAAAATGTATAGCGTGTAGATCGCTTTCTCTTATATTTGTTATTACATTGCCAAAGCCATCAATGTATATTATCTCACCTTCTATACTCGAACTTAAGATCTTGGCTTCAGGGAAAACGAACTGTTTAATGTGCGTTATAGGCTTCGATATGCTCTCTATTTTAAAACCTAAACTTAATATAGCAGCTGCTACAGCAAATATATCTCTACCATGAAAGGTGCTGGAAATTTTTCTAGGAGGTAATTTGTTTGCGTCTATTTCATAAATTCCCAAGATACCTTCTTGTTTTGCTACCAAATAAAGTGAACCGTTGTCTGGTCCTATGAAGATATGTTTATTCGTAACCACAATAAGAGGAGTTCTTTCGGTTCCTACATCAGGATCTACTATGCACAAAAAAATGGTTCCGGCAGGATACTCTTTTGCCACATTGCTAAGAGTAAAAGCGGCTTCGAAGACATTTTGTTTGCTAATCGAATTGACTAAAGATAATACTTCTACGTTTGGATTCAAGGATTTTATAGTACCTATAAGTTCAGCTGTATATATGCTTTCTGTACCATAATCAGAAAGAAGACATATCATAAGCTTAAGATTATAAATCTTAATTTATTTTGTTATTTCATGACCAATTCAAAAAAACTTATAATGCTACCTGGACCTACAAACGTAGCTGAAGATGTTATCAGGGCAATGAATTATTCGATAATAAACCATCGAGGTGAGGATTTCCATGCTTTATATGATGAGTTACAAGAATTGCTCAAGTATGTTTTTCAGACAGAGAACTACATAGCAATGCTTTCTTCTTCTGGCACGGGCGGTGTAGAATTTGCAGTCAGCAACTTCATAAATTCTAAAGATAAAGTCTTATCATTCAGTGCAGGAGAATTCGGCGAAAGATTATGTGAAAGGATTAAAGCTACAGGAGCAAAATTGGCAAAAATAAGCAAGCCCTATGGAGATACACTTAAAGCAGAAGACGTTGCCAAAGTCCTTGAAGAAAACCCAGACATAACCTGCTTAGCTTTCGTCTTCAATGAGACATCGATGGGAACTTCGGTTTGGGAAATAGAAAAAATAATGAAAATGGCGAAGGATAGAGATATCCTTACGATTGTAGATTCCATCTCTGCACTAGGCGGTGTTGATTTGCCTACGGATAAATTAGGTATAGATGTACATATAACTGCAAGCCAAAAATGCCTAGCTGCACCTCCTGGATTAGCCTTTGTCTCGGTATCAAAGAAAGCGATAGAAAAGAACAAGACTGTAAACAACCATGGATATTTCGATCTAAAAACATACTTAAAATTCCATGATAAAAAGGAAACACCTTTCACGCCTGCTTTGCCCATATTCTTCGCAACTAAGCTTTCTTTGAGCAGAATTAAGGAAGAAGGATTGGATAACGTTTTCTCGAGACATAAGAGATGCGCCGAAATGTTTTATTCATTTGCTGATAAGAAAGGGATTGAGATATTCCCCAAGGATTATGCTAAATCACATACCGTAATAGCTCTTAAAGTCCCTGAGAATAAAAGATCCAGCGAAATAGTGAGAAGGATGCTAATAGAACATAAGATTGAGATAGCAAAAGGTTTTGGAGAACTCAATGAAAAAATAATAAGGATAGGTTCAATGGGTATCATAAACGAAGAAATTGTAAAAAAGACTACTGATGCGCTAGAGCAGGTGTTATTTAGTTGAATTTTTTCTAAAAGCTTACCTTAATATCTTAAATTCTGATCTTAGTGATAACGATGAATGTGTTAAAGTCAAAGATCTTAGTCACAGGGGGCTGTGGATTCATGGGCAGTCATCTTGTAGATAGACTAGCTACTTTAGGTCATGATATCATCGTTATTGATGACTTAAGCTCAGGTAGCTTAAAAAACATTTATCAACACTATAATAAATCTTATTTCACATTTATCGAAGCTGACTTGAGGAAGAATGATGAAAAATGGATAAGAATGTTTAAGGGAGTCGATGCAGTTTTCCATTTTGCGGCGAATCCTGAAGTGAGGTTAAGTGTTGCTGAACCACAGGTGCATTTTGAAAGAAATTTAATCGCTACTTTCAATGTCCTAGAAACTTCTCGTAGGCATGATGTTCGTTACTTCGTCTTCGCTAGCTCTAGCACAGTGTATGGTGATGCAGAAACTATACCTACCCCTGAAGATCATCCCTTAAAACCTATTTCAGTTTATGGTGCATGTAAAGCTGCGTCAGAAAATTTGATCTTTGCTTACACTAAACTTTACGGAATCCGCAGTATAAGCTTGAGATACGCCAACATCATTGGTTCTAGAAATAATCACGGTATAATAATAGATTTCATCAACAAACTAAGAACAAAACCACACGAATTGGAAATACTTGGTGATGGGGAACAAAAGAAAAGCTACCTTTATGTTAAGGATGCAATAGATGCGACTCTTCATTTGTTCAACAAGCTAACAGAGAGCAATAAAATTTACGATGTCTACAATGTAGGCAATGAAGATTGGATAACAGTTAAAGAGATAGCAGATATAGTAACTGAAGAGATGGGATTGTGGAATGTCAAGTATGTGTTTAGACCTATTACAGAAGATGGCAGAGGATGGCCAGGCGACGTGAAATTCATGTTGCTAGATATAACTAAACTTAAGTCCTCGGGCTGGGCGCCAATGTTTAACAGTAAACAAGCCGTAAGACAAGCAACCAGAGATTTAGTTCAGCAAGGTAATAAATCTTAAGTTCAATACAGGTTATTTTAATACTAAATAAGATTCGAGGACATTGCGTTGTATGATTCTAGCACTAAATAACTTTATATGTTAAGAATATTTTGGACATAAGTTTAAGATAAATTGATATTAAGTGATCTCACGATATCATGCAAGATATCTTTAATAAAATTAACAAGGAATTCCTAAGATGGTACGGGGCAAAGCCTGATTTGATTGCATCTGCACCTGGAAGAATTGATTTTTTAAATACACATCAAGATTACAAGGGACTTCCTGTCGTCTCAATAGGTATTAATCTAAGGACATATGTAGCTATAAAGAAAAGAGAAGATAACAAGTACCGAATATTATCGTTAAACCTCAAAGAAGAAGGTCTTGACTTCTTCGACGAATTTGAAACTAATAAGTTAGGACTAATAAAGGGTAAATGGTTTGGTAATTATTTAAGAGCATCGTTATTGGCTTTATTTGAGAAGGGGCACGAGCTTTACGGTTTTGATGTCTTGATATACAGTAAAGTACCTATAGCTGCAGGTTTAGCTAGCAGTGCGGCGCTTACGGTCTCTTTCATAGGTTCTTTGAATTACTTTCATAGATTAGATTTATCAAAGCATGAGATAGCTGAACTTGCTTATCATGCAGAACATGATATAATGGGTATAGCTTGTGGAAGATTAGATCAATACGGATCAGTTTATGGAGGAATCGTCAAAATCGAAATGAAAGAACCTTATAATGTAGAAGAGCTTCCAAAACTTGCAGGCAAGTTCGTGATCTTGGATTCAGGAATTAGGCATAGTACTGCAGATATCCATCCAGTGAGACAAGAAGAAATAAACCAAGCGCTTAAATTGTTAAGTCAATCAAGCGAAATACCTGAAGCAATTAGGGAGAATTTGGGAGAAGATTATTTTAAGACAGAGTGGCAGAAAATAGACTTTAACACTTTAGAGCCTTTTCTAACCAAGTTGCCTGTTATTTACAGAAATAGAATTATATTCACGTTCAAAATGCAGGAATCCACCATGAAAGGTTTGAAGATAATCTTAAACGAAAGAAATCTCGAGGAAAAGAGTAGGTTAAGAATGATAGGAGATATAATGAATTATCAACATGAACTTCTAAGAGACTTTTACGATCTCAGCTTGTTTGAGCTTGAGAAAATCAGAGAGGCCGCTTTAAAAGCAGGCGCACTAGGCGTTAAACTTTCAGGAGCAGGCTTAGGAGGATCTTTGGTAGCTTTGGTGGAAAATGAAGAAAAAGCTATAGAAGTACTTCAAAAAAGTCTACAAGCAGGGGCTAAAAAAGGCTGGATCGTCAGTTTGGATGACGGATTAAGAAAAGAAACTTGACTATAACATCGAGAATGATCAGTATGAAACTAAGCTAACAGTTCTCATGCTTCTAATTTAACTGCGATGTATCTGCTTGAACGAACTTTTGTTAATTTGTACATCCAAAATTTTGTAAAATACAATTAGTACAAATACATAAAGACGCCTATTTAGAAGTAAATTCAATAAGTAAAACTTTAAGCTCAATCTTTTGATCATAAAGAACAAAGTACAACTTGCGTATCGTTAAGTATCTCATTAAAGATACTTAATATAATGCTGGAAAAAGAATTCAAGTTCAGGATAAGAGAACCTGCGAAGTTGATTGATAAATTAGAAGAGATGGGAGCCAAAAAAGTGGCAATGAAAAAGCAACAAGATATGTATTTAGACAACGAAGATGGTCTTCTATTTAAAACAGGTAGAGCCTTGAGAATAAGGAAGGAAAATGGGCATTACTATTTGACCTATAAAGAGAAAATTTTGCATAAAAAACCCAAAACTAGGAATGAGGAAACCATAAAAATAAGCGAAAACCAAGCTGAATTTTTACTAAAGATTTTGGAGAAGCTCGGGTTCAAGAAGAAATTGATCGTAAATAAAACGAGAGAAGAGTTTGATTTTAATAAATTGAAATTCTTTGTTGATCGAGTTGAAGGTTTAGATTATTTCCTCGAAATAGAGATCTCAACAGAGGATGAAGAAGAAATCCTCAACGTATTAGAAAAACTGGGTTTGAATATTGAAGATGCGATCGATAAAACATATCCTGAGATGCTAAAAATATAAGTTGAATTTGATAAATCCGTAATTATGAGCCAAGAAAAAATAGAGCTTAAAAAAGACGATTTCCTTTTGATCGATTACGAAGTTAGAATTAAGGATACCAATGAGCTCATAGATACCAATATCGAAGATGTTGCGAAGAAGGAAAAATTTGCAAGAGAAGATTTGAACTACGAAAGTACATTATTAATCCTAGGCAGAAATAAATTCCATAAAGGCCTTGAAGAAGAGCTGTTAAAATTAGGGAATGCTGAAACAAACCTAACTATCGAACTCAGTCCTGAGAAAGCATATGGCACAAAGGATCCTTCCAAAATAAAGGTTGTCAATACAAAGGAACTAGCTAGGGAAGGAATAATACCAAGGGTTGGACAAAGGATAAAAGTTAAAGAGAATGAAGGATTAGTTATAAGCGTAAGTGGAGGAAGAGCAATAGTAGATTTCAATCATCCTTTAGCAGGTAAGACTTTAGTCTTCAAGCTACATATAGTGAAGAAGATAGAAGATATTAAAGAGAAAATTCTAGAACTTCTTTACCAAAGAATAAAACCTATAAATAAGAATGATATTTCTATAAACTTATCTGAAGAGTCACTCGAAATTAAATTTAAATCTGAAGTATTAAATAATTTAAACTTCCAAACAGCCTTAAAAGCAGGAATGTTTGAAATAGAAGAAATATTCCCTCAGTTCCAGAAAATAACGTTTGTGATTGAAAGAGAGAAGCCAAAAGAAATAAAAGAAATAATGCTTACAACTTAATAATCGTATAAATTTTAGCAATAAAGGTTTTTATAGTTGTAGAAGGAGTAAAATAATGTCTTATTGAGGTGGAATTCTTGGAAAAAGAAAAAACTTTGGTTAGATTCATAGGCACAACTACAGTGGGTTTGACATACAAAGATGGGGTCATACTGGCTGCTGATAGAAGAGTTTCCGATGCCTATAATATGAAAGTAGCACATAAAGTAGGCAAGAAAATTTTACAAATCGATGAACATCTCATCGCTGCTATAGCAGGAGCAGTAGCAGATGCACAATTCATGATTGATCAATTAAAGGTTCAAGCAAAACTTTATAAGCTGACTAATAATAGACCCATTTCTACACTTAGCATAGCTAATTTCGCGGCATTATTAATGTTTAGTTCAAGAGCCTTTCCTTATTATACAGAATTGATAATAGGGGGTTATGACCGCAACGGACCCTCTCTTTGCACAGTAGATTTACTAGGATCATTAACTGTTGAGAAATTCATTAGCAGAGGTTCAGGTTCTCCTTTTGCCTTAGGCGTATTAGAAACGAAATATAACCCCAATTTATCTTTAGAAGAGGGAATAAAGCTTGCTCTCGAAGCACTTCAGAGTGCTTTAAAATGGGATTTATTCACAGGAGAAGGTATAGATGTTGCCTATGTGAATGAGAAAGGAGCTTATTTCCTAAAAACAGAAGAAGTGGCCGAGCTAGTTAAGAGTCGTTAATGGAGCTTAAAGAAAGAATATATCAAGCATTAACTGAGATAATTCCTCCAGAAAAAGCCAAGAAAATAGAATACGAGGGACCTTTCTTATGCATCTATACGGATGATGTTTCATTAATAACTGGAGAACTGGGATTGATACCCAAGTTGGCTAAAACAATTAAGAAGAAAATAATAGTAAGACCAATACCTGAAATAAGACTCGAAAAAGAAAAGACCATAGAAGCAATAAAGAAAATAGTGCCTGAAAGTGCAGGCGTAGATTTTGAAAGAATTACCTTCGATGATTTAAGAGGCGAAGTCCACATATTCGCAGAAGAACCTTCTTTAGTAAGGGGAAGAGGCGATTTAACTCTTTGGGAATTGGTGAATACTATAAAATGGAGAGTAGTACTACATAGAAAACCTAAAATTGAATCTAATGTAATAAAAACCGTAGAAGCCTTAAGTTTGAAGAATTTAGAAAATAATGTTGCATTCTTAAGCGAAGTAGGTATGAGGATAAATAGAGAAAGAGTAAAAGATCTAGGAATAATAACGCTTACGCTGCTAGGCGCTGCCAAAGAGGTTGGCAGAAGCTCACTATTGGTTTCAACAGAAACAGGTAATATACTGCTAGACGCTGGACTAAAGCCTGGAATGAAATCTAACTATGAAGAATTTCCAGCCTTTCATCTCTTAGGAGACTTGGACGAATTAGAATGTATAATACTTACTCATGCGCATTTCGATCATTGCGCAGCGCTTCCTTTCTTGTTCAAATATGGCTACAATGGACCAGTATACATGACTGAGGCAACGAAATATTTGATGACGCTAATAATTTCAGACTATCTGAACATCAAACAGAGATCAGGAGAAGTATTGCCCTATAGTTATTCTGATTTGAACAATTTGCTCGCGCATACAATTACTCTAGAATACGGAGAAGTTGTCGATGTTGCCTCGAACATTAAATTAACGCTATATAACGCGGGACACATACTGGGTTCTTCTGTCGTTCATTTACATTTTGGAGAAGGTTACTATAATTTAGTATATACAGGAGATTTTAAATTTGACATAAGAGAAAAAAATAGGTTATTAGATCCTGCATTCTTTAATTTTAAGAGAAATGATACGCTGATCATGGAAGGCACCTATGGAGGCCAAGAAGATATCATGCCGCCAAGGTCTGATGCCATCAATTCGCTTTTAGAGATGATAAGTAGCACGCTAGAGAAAAACGGTAAAGTTTTAATGCCGATGCTTGCTGTGGGAAGAGCGCAAGAAATACTTTTAATTCTCTATAATGCGCTAGAAAACGACCAATTACCAAAGGTGCCGATTTTCTTGGAAGGAATGTTACACGAAGCCTCAGCGATCCATTTGAAATTCCAAGAAGAACTATCTTTAGAAGTCAGGAGAAAATTACAAGAAGGTAATCCCTTCACTTCCAAATATTTTGAAATAATTAAAGACAGTTCAGCCAGAAAAGAAGTTTTAGAAGCAGGACCTTCTATAATAATAGCCACGTCTGGTATGTTGACAGGAGGGCCTGCTCTTGAATATTTCAGATATCTAGCTGAAGATGAAAGAAATGCAATAATATTCACTTCTTATCAAGCACAAGGTACTTTAGGTAGAAAGGTTAAAGAAATTGAAAAAGGAGAGGAAGTTTATGTGCCGACTGAAAAAGGGGAGGTGCCAGT
>JBEPYP010000011.1:0-12976 GCA_041641355.1 Thermoproteota archaeon
CGATTACTTGACTTAGTTTAGATTGTGTTACTCCTAATTCTTCACTACATTTTTTCAAATCTATCTTTCCATTCTTTTCTATGATATATCGCATTAACTTATCTTCTAGGAGACTATCGCTGTAGTTTAAACTAACAGTACCATATCCTTCAGCCTCCATCATCGGTTGATCACTTAACTTTTTATCGTGCTTAGACAAGGGAATCTCAGGTATACTTGTTATGACTTTCTTAGAAGCAACTTCGGCAGCTTCTTTTAATATGAGTTCTGTATCTTCAAGAGTTAACGGAGTAAAGATCTCGTTTTCTTTATAATTCACCTTCAAGTTTTCTAAACTATTCATAAGTTCTTCCATTTCGCTAGCAAGCAAAGGAGATAGCTTGTTCGCATCTTCTCTTATAGAAGACAGCATCTTCGATATGGGAGAAATTACTTTCGTGAATTCATTAATGGTAATCACGGTCTCTGCTCGCAACATAAAGGATTCCAAAGCTACCAAGATGTTTTCGAGGCTCGCATACAATTTCCTAATGTCTGCTATCTCATTAGCGACTGCAACAGCTAAATCCTTATTGTTAATTTGAGGAAGACGATCCATCAAAAGTTTTTCTTTTGCCTTCAATCTATGTTTGATTAGTGTGAGTTTTACGTATTGATTTTTAATAGTATCTAAGATGGACAAGAGTTTGTCTTTTAACGCTTGTTCCCTTCTAAGTAACCTCATATAGCTAGAGTTAGCTTATCACTCTTACCTCTACTATGCTTTCCTTGTTCAAAGATTCTATAGATGTAAGCAACTCCTTAAGCATCTTTAATTCCCTTAACAACCTATCCTTAGCATAAAGGACAGAACCTAATCTAGAATCAAACCCAACCTTATCTATACTTCCATCCAGATAAGCAAGTTTAAGCTCTATGACAGCTTCTTCCAGTTTGTCTTCCATACCGCTCAAATACTCAATTCTGCTCCGAATTTCATTTTTCAAAGTGGCTAGCTCTTCTTGAAGTCCTCTAAAGGCATTTTCAGCTCTGTTTTTGATATCATTTAAGATGTTTTTATTTATATTTTCTTCAGAAATTTTTGATATATTTTCAATTCGACTATATATATATTTTATTTTGCTTTCTAATACTTTATATCTGTAAAATATATTTGATATTAATTTAAATTTATTCCCTTCTACTCTTTCAAATCTCTCGATACTTACTTCATAAATCTCTGAAGCGCTTTTGACCAGCACGCTGGTGACCTCTCCTAGACCGTTTGAAGTGAATCCTACTACTACACCTATTATCTCATTGAATTCATTTACTACTTCAAAACCTATAAACCTAGCTAATTCATTAGAGCGCATATCACTCTTGGCTCTTCTCCATTTCTTTTACAACAGAAGGTATTTCTGCAAACTTTTCTTTCAATTCTTTTTCAACCATTATTTTAGCTTCATTTAATATTCGCTCGGCTTCTTCATTAACAGACTCAAAAGTGAACTGAGATGTTGGAGGATGACCTACTTCTGTTAACATAGATCCTATCACCTCTCCGACACCTGAAAGTTCTCTTTCAGCATCAGGAAGTATGTTAGCAAGCTGTGTTCTAACACTCCTTATTACTTGCATAGCGGGAGCTAACGTAACCGCTATTTCTCCTACGTCTTTTACAAATTCTAGTCTTAATTTAACAGCCTGCAAAGCATATTTGCTTTGTAGAATTACCCTCTCTAGCTTTCTTATGCCTGCTATCTCATTTGCATAAACCTTAATTCTGCTAGTATCCCTTTTTAGATAGAAATTCACTAGCTGCTCAAATAGCCTTCTATCCCTTTCGTAAAGTCTATTATAAATTTGCTCTATTCTGCTTGTTTGTATGTCTAAAATTCTGCAGACATAGTCTATTCTTTGTTTTAAAGGAGGTGGGGTGCTAATTGCTCCTTTAATCACTTCTCCTATGGATCGTTGATCAGTCCTAGCTTCCCAATTCCTCAAAATTTCTCCCGACATGACGTTGATACTTCTAAATATAAAATAAAAAGAAGACTACTTCATGGAAAAGTCAATATTTCTCTACTTTTAAGATGAAATTTTAATGAAAATTAAGGATAAACCCTTGCTGGAGTTCTTGGGAATGGTATCGTGTTCCTTATATGATTTACTCCAGCTATCCATTTCACAACTCTTTCCAATCCGAGACCAAAACCTGAATGAGGAACACTTCCGTATCTTCTGAGATCTAAATACCATTTGTAATCTTCAGGGGTCAATCCGTTCTCTTGAAGCCTTTTGATTAATAAATCCAAATTGTGTATTCGCTGACCTCCTGTAGTTATTTCTCCTTCTCCAGGTGCATACAAATCAGAGCTTAATGTTAGATTCTCATCATCAGGATGGGGCATGTGATAAAAGGCTCTAGTAGATTTGGGGAAGAACATGATGAAAGCTGGCCTGTCTATGCTATTCGCTATCAGCCTTTCAGCTTCTGCACCGAAATCATCGCCAAAGGACATCTTAATACCGTTTTTATTTACGAATTCTACAGCTTGGGCATAGGTCATCCTTATGAAAGGTCGCTTTGGTTTTTCTATACTTCTTTTAAGAATTTCCAATTCTCTACTGGATTCATCAATAATATAGGAGACTATATAACTGACAAGGTCCTCTTCATAGTTCATTATGTCTTCATGTGTAGAAAAGGCGACTTCTGCTTCGATGTGCCAGAACTCAGTTAAATGTTTCTTGGTCCTCGATTGCTCAGCCCTGAAAGAAGGTTGAATAGTATAAACTTTTTCAAACGCGAAAATAGCCGCTTCTAGATAAAGCTGAGAACTTTGAGTTAAATAAACATTTTTTTTGTTGAAATAATCAACATTAAAAAGCGTTGCCCCTCCTTCGCAAGCAGCAGTTACAAAAGTGGGACAATGCACCAAATGAAAACCATTCTCTCTAAACCATCTCTCTGCAGCCTCTACAACCTTCTCCCTTATTCTGAGTACTGCTTGAAACTTCTCTCTTCTAAGATATAGATGTCTATGATCTAAAAGAAACTTAGTTCCTACTCCTTTCTTTATGGGGTAATCTTCACTTTTGCCTATTATCTCTAAGTTTTCGCATTTGACTTCTATTCCCTTAGGAGCTCTAGGATCATGTTTTAGATACCCTTCTATGCTTACGGCCGTTTCTCGCTTTATTTCCTTAACTAGAGATTCAAAGTTATTGTTCTTAAGTTCACCTTTCTTCATTACTACCTGAATTATCCCTGTACCATCTCTAAGATCCACAAAGACTAAGCTTCCCTGAATTCTTGCATTATGAACCCAACCTCTTAACTTGACTTTACTACCCTCCTCAAGCTTGAACAGATCTTCTATCTTGTTATAGCTCATGATTGAATTATTTTATTTTTTCATTAATAAGTAATTAGCTAATTCAATGAATCCTTCATGGTATGCTTTACTAGAAATCAACTCAGCTTTTTCTTTCAATTTACCATCAGAATTTGATAAAGCCAAAGGATGAGCTACAAAATCGAATAGTTCAATATCAGCTTCGCTATCACCTATGCTGTACGTGCTATTCCTATTCGCATTAAATTTCTTCAAAATGAAATCAGCGGCATATGCTTTGTTTATATTTTCTTGAATTATTTGTATAGAAAACTTAGTATCTACAAGCTTAACCTTCAAATCTCTCCTAGATTTAACGAAGCTCTTTAAACTTAGAACTAAATTTTCATCAGAAGGTCTATCCAAGACTTGATCAGATAAACGAATAGGATTGCTCCAATGCTCCCTTATTTCTCTGAAACTTTTCTTAATCTCCTTCAACGCTTTAACTGCTAGGCTTTTATCAGCAAATAAGAATAAATTTTCTTCGATATCTACTACACCACCGCTCTCGGCTATAATGTGATCGAATAGATCAAGATAGCGATTTAGCCCTTTTAATACGTAATATGAATTGGCTGAAGTTGCGATTACGATGAAGCCATTCCTTCTCAATTTTTGTATGGTCTCGATAGCTTCAATTCTTATTTTCCTCTTATCATCAGTTATGGTCCCATCTACATCTAAAAACAAGATTTTCACTGTTTTTCTAAGGCATTATAGCATAACTTGAAGATTTCTTTATTCAAATGTTTCAGTATAGGTCTGTTTTTCTTAGAAGCGATTAGTTCATTAAGATTAATTTCAGCAACCTGAAAGTCTTCTTCATAGTATTTGCACTTAGCTAAGATCTCCCCTCTTGAGTTAACCACAAAGCTACCTCCGAAGAAATTCATGCCTTCTTGTACACCTGCTGTATTTACGTATACCATGTTTATCGTGTTCTCTAAAGCTCTAGCCTTTATTAATGTTTCAAAGAAAAGCTTACTCGGATTTGGAGCTGCTGAGATGTTTATCACAGTATGACAATCCTCTATTGCTAAATATCTTATGAGCTCAGGGAAAAAGGCATCAAAGCAGATCGTAAGTCCAAATTTACCTAGAGTAGTATTTACCACACAAGGTTCAGTGCCATTCCTGAAGTATTTTTGTTCTTCGAAGATTCTATAAGTAGGGAGATATATTTTCCTGTAAACTTTGTAGCTACCATCAGGATTTATCCAAACAGCAGAATTATATATTATGTCAGAAAATCTGGAACGCCTTTCAGGCATTCCAAATACTACATAAACCGAATTTTCCATTGCTTCTTTCCTAATGCTCTCGAAACTTTCCCCAGGTATGCATTCACTTAGCTCATAAACCAAATCTCTCAAATAATAGCCAGTCAAAGACATTTCAGGAAATACTACAATATTGCATTTCAATTCCTTCGACCTTCTTATATTATTTATAATTTTCTTCTTGTTGCTTTCAACTTCTCCTAAGACAGGAGATATTTGCGCAAGAGCAATTCTGAAGATCTCTGAATTCATATGATTTTATGGAAAGATATCGATAATAACCTTATGATAAAAATACCTAGTTTGAACTATGAAGAGGTAGTTATACAGATATCTAACTTCCTAAGAAGAGCGCTTGAAAAGGCTTATGCTAATGGTTATGTAATGGGTTTAAGCGGAGGAGTGGATTCCTCTGTAACTGCCGCTTTAGCAGTTAGATCTGTCAAAAATATTAAAGCATTAATAATGCCTGAAGAAAACATAACTCCAAAGGAAGATATCGAAGACGCTATAGAACTTTGCAATAAATTAGGCATAGATTTCAAGATTATATACATAAACGAAATCAAGGAAAAAATCGTAGAAAAAGCAGGATTTTTAGGAGACATAAAATCCTTAGGTAATTTGAGCGCTCGAATTAGGATGATTTTGTTATATTATTATGCGAATAGTAATAATTTCTTAGTCCTAGGCACGGGTGATAAAAGCGAAATTTTATTGGGTTATTTTACTAAGTACGGCGATGGAGGTGTTGATGTTTTACCCATCGCAGATCTTTATAAAACCCAAGTAAGGGAGCTCGGGAAATATTTGGGATTAAGCGAGAAATTGGTAATGAAGAAAAGTAGCCCTAGACTTTGGGCTGGACAAGAAGCTGAAATCGAGCTAGGAATTTCCTATGATTTATTAGATAAAATACTCTTTGGTTTGGTTGAGCTGGAATTAAATGAGAAAGCGATAGCAGAAGATTTGGGCTTGGATGTTTCGTTGGTAAAAAAGATAAGCGAAAGGGTGAGGATGAATGAGCATAAAAGAAGAGGAGCAATAATTTGCCAGCTAGGTTTAAAAGGTGTTGAAAGCGGCTATAGATTACCTGTGCTTTAAAGATAAATTATAGGACTGCTAAATAACGATCGAGTGATAAGAAGCATACTAGGTTTAGTTAAGACGGATATCGAGGATAGAAATCTCTATTTAATAAAATTCAATGAATTCGAGAAAATAAGCAAGGCTGCTGGATACGAAACCTTAGAGAAAGTAATACAAACAAATCCTAAAATCGACTCTGCTTATGTTTTTGGTAGAGGTAAGGTCGAAGAAATAAAAGAATTGATAAGAAAATCTGGAGCAGAAGCATTCTTAATATATAATACTTTAAATAGCATACAAAAAATAAACTTGGAAGATTACTTAGTCGTTAAAGTTTTGGATAGATATGATCTAATACTTGAGATATTCGAACAAAACTCGGGGGATATCATTTCTAAATTACAAATAGAACTCGCAAGACTTGAAAGAATGATACCTTACTTTAGAAAAAGAGCTTCAATCAGATATTTTAGAGACAGACCTGGTCCCCGCAGTCTAGGAGAATATGCATACCACAAGGCTGTAGCACAATTAATATCTAGAAAGAAGAAAATCAAAGAGAAACTTGAGAAATACAGGTTATTCAAAAACCTGCAAATAGAGAAGAGAAAGGAACTAGGAATACCGATAATCACGTTTTGCGGCTTTTATGGTGCTGGGAAGACGACGCTTTTCAATGCTCTAACGAAATTGAATAAACCAGTTAAAGGAATTCCTTTCACAACTTTATCAAGTAAGTATTCGATGGTGAATTTCAAAAGCAACAAACTTTTGCTGGTAGATACGATAGGGTTTGCCTTTGATATCGATCCCTTGATAATAAAGAGTTTTGAAGTAACTTTGGAGGATATCAAGAGCGCAAACCTAAATCTTCTAATAATAGATTCAAGCGATGAAGAAAAAGTTATAGAAGAAAAATTAAAGGCTAATCTAGAAATTTTAAATAAATTAAACGTAAATGATAAAAAAATAATTCCAGTTTTAAATAAAGTAGATTTGATAGATAAAATTGATTTATTAAATAAAATAAAACTAGTAGAAGAATATTTTACTAATGAACCTCTATATATTTCGGCTCAGAATAAATATAATTTAGATAAACTAATAGAAAAGATAATAAAAAATAGCAAATGATTATTCTATCTTTATCTTCTTTCCTTCCTTAACTGTCTCCTTTTTCTTTAAAACTACTTCCAAGACACCATTTGAATAAGTGGCCTTTGCACTATCAGGATCTACCGCACTTGGTAATACTACTTCTTTGTAATACTTTTTCTTCCCTGTCGTAGATATTTTCAGTTTATTTTCATCGAGGACTTCGATATTTATTTCCTCCCTAGAAACGCCTGGAACTTCTGCTATTACGTTTATTTTATCTTGCTCCTCTATCACGTCCACTAGAGGTTCTCTTTCCTCAGATATTTCTAGAGGTTTTATTCCTCCTCTAGGCCTTACATTGCCGAACTCCCTAATAACAGGTTTACCATCCGGACCTATGGTCACAGAATAACCATATACAAACGGCCCAAATTCTCTCACAGTTCTAGACCCAATTTTCTTTTCTCTAACTAGATCTTTAGGGAATATCTCGAAATCTCTTTCTAGTTCTTTAATAGCTTCTTCAAACCATTTTTCAATTTCTTTAAAGAAGTCCTCAAAATAACGCCTTCTTCTCCACCAGAAAGGGAAGAATTCATCTTCTCCCATATTCTTAACTTCATCAGAGAATTATTTTAATCTTATTCATAAGTTTGTATAGATATACAAAAACTTCTTTATTCCTCTTCCAATATTCTTTCGAAATCCAAAGGAGGTTTTCTCTTTATCCCTAATTCGAAAATAGCTTGTGCTATGAGAGGTAAAGCTATTGTAGCATCACAATAACATGTTATTTTATCAGCATTTGCAGAAATTTTACCCCAACTAATAGCTTCTTCCAACGTACATCCAGATAATCCACCCCAATGAGGAGCGTCCGTTGTTATTTGAATTGCATAGTTATGTGGCTTACTTCTTGATTTCACCCCGAAAACAGGTGCTAAATAAGTACATATTTGCACAAAGTCCTTAGGAACACCACCTCCGATATAAATCACAGCTGTCCTCTCACTCGCGGCTATTATCCTGGTCAACTCTTCAAGATCCAAAGTAGCATCTATTGTTATTAGTTTTTTCTTCTTTACTTTCAATCTAACTAGTGCTATTCCATAAGAGCTATCAGAGATTGCAGGAGAATAGATAGGGGATTTTTTAAGATATGCTGCATGTACTATGCTGTTTATATTTCTAGAATGAAGGAATTCTCCGAACTTCCAGAGAAAACGCCTCGAAGAATAAATAATTCCTTGATCTAATGTATCAGCGAAATCTTCTATCAAACCCTCCATCCTCCTATAATCATCCTCACTTGCATAAACATCGTAGAACCTATCTATTTTATGCTCAAATAAATCAGCATCGTTTACATAAGGAGAACCCTTCCAGTAAGATGCGCCAAGACATTCATAAATATCTTCTGAAATGTTAGCTCCCGTGGATACTAGCACATCTATATAGTTATTCTCGATGAACCACCTGATGATCTTCCACATGCCCGCAGTACTCATAGAACCTGCTAAGCCCATGATTATCGTAGTCTTTTCATCTTCTAACATCTTTTTCAAAAGATTAAACGCTTCACCCAATTTCCTTCCCTGATAGGCAGTTTTTTCCATATCGTTCAAGATTTCACTTAAATTCCTTTTCCTTAATTCATAACTCTTCAATCTTTCTACAAAATATGGGTTTTCCATTATGAAAATTTGTTAGTATCTCAATATAAAAATCCTGTAGCCTCTTAAGCGAACTAGAGCTAGACCTTAAGCGTTCTTTTAAGAGATTTAAAAATCGGAAGAGCCACGATTAAGCTGATCGTAGCTTGAATAGCATTTAAAGGCACTTCAGCTATGGCTACATATTTCAAAATTATAGTTTCATAAAGATAATACCCCAATACCATTTCTAAACCGCCCAATATCATAGCAGACACTGCAAACAATTCTTCCTGAAATTTAGAAGAAAAGATGTTCGATAAACCTAACAAAGAGAATATTATGCCTGAAAACATAAAGATCAAGAAGGATGTTTTGTCCTCTAACTCTATGAAATAGATTCCATAGCTAGAAGTTATAATTACGAGAACGCCAGCTAAAATAGTCAAAGAAGAAAATACAAGCTTTCTATTCTTGAAGTATTGATAAACTAAAGCTACTATTAGGCCTTCTGTTCCTTTTATGAAGAAAGTACCTGGTGCAAAGTGAAGAGAACCAAAAGCTAAATCTGCCAAAGCTGAGCCTACAGATCCCGCTATGAAAGCTGGCAATGGACCAAATAACAAAGCAGTTATGAAAATTACAGAATCGCCTATGTTCAAGTATCCTCCTGGTAACGGGGTCCTTACGAAACCAGTCACATAGGTTACAACGAAAGTTAGGGTTGCAGCTACAGCTGAAATAGCTATAGTTTTAGCCCGCATATCCTCTCTTCAGGTTGAAAAAATATAAAGGTTATCCTATATATAGGACTTTCTTTTTTAAGAATAAAAATATATTGTTAAAATACTTCTACATCTGAAGTAATGAGTATCATAGAAACAATACAGGAATTTATTCACTTTCTCATAAGCTTAGGAGATTTGGGAATTTTTTTAATTTCTTTATTAGGAAGCGCAATACCTTTTTTTCCTTTGCCTTACTTGTTATTGGTCATTCTCGAGGCTCGAAATAGAGATTTTCTTGGTCTTATCATCCTAGGAATCATAGCTGGCGCAGGAGGTGCCATAGGTAAGATAACTAGCTATTACTTAGGTAGAGGGGCAAGGTTTGCGCTAAGTGAAGAAAGCAAGAAAGAACTAGAATTTTTAAGTAAAATCGCTAGAAAATATGGTGCGATTGCAATATTCATCTTCGCTGTTTCACCTCTGCCTGATGATGCTCTATATTTCCCCTTAGGAGTAATGAAATTCGACATAAAAGTATTCCTAATTATTAATGCCCTAGGAAAAATCATGTTAAGTACTCTTGTAGCGTTTTTAAGCGGAATTTACTACAATGTGATTGGAATATTTTTTGGTGAAACAGATTGGATATCACCGTTGATGGCTATTTCGTTTGCTCTAATTTTGACTTTAGTATTGCTAAGAATAAAATGGAGCTTGGTCTTTGCTATACTAGAAAAAGAAGGAATTAAAGGAATTTTGAAGAATTTGAGAAAAATAATACGCTAGGGGTGGGATTCGAACCCACACGGGCGTTACGCCCACTGGTTTTCGAGACCAGCGCGTTGCCACTCCGCCACCCTAGCACCAAATATAATTCAATCTCAATTTGGTTAAAAACTTAAACGAATACTTCTATCATAATTTCTATTAAGGCATTTCTATTCCTTACCTTTTCGACGAAACTTCTGCTAACATCAGAAGCAGATTTATCAGCCATTATCGCTAAAGTTCTTTGATCCACATAACTACTCTTCCTTATGACTATACTTCGACTATCGTTCAGTATGAGTTTACTAGAGCCATGACCTTTGATGACTTCTTTAACTCCTTCACATTCTAAAGTTATTTTTATCTCCGAATCATCTGATCTTATCAAACGCTTAACATCTTCCTTCAGATCACTACAAGCTTTCTCAGAATTTATAGCTATTATACAATCGCCTTTTTTCGTGAGATAATCGTCTTTTGTTATCTCCAAAGTAGTTTTATGATTTGCTTTTATCAATTCATGACCTCTAGCCCTGAAAATGTCGATTGCATACATTGAAGAGTTTATTAACCTAGGAGACTAAAAAACATGTGGAAGATTTTTACCTCCTAAAATGGAGCACGTTCTACAGAGACACGATAAAGCTTGCTACTTTGATAAAGAAAGATGGTTATAAACCCGAGATGCTGGTAGCTATAGCTAGAGGAGGATGGGTTGTTGCAAGAATAATCTCAGACATGCTTGAAGTCGATGATGTAACCGATATCCATATTTCCTTCTATACCGATATAGCTAAGACCAAAAAAGAACCCCTAATCTTAGAAGAACCAGGGAAGAAAATCCAAGGCAAAACCATTCTCTTATTAGACGATGTAAGTGATACAGGAGAATCTTTGATCAAAGCGATAGAATATCTGAAGCTAAAGGAAGCAAATGAAATAAGGTGTGCCACTTTATACGTTAAACCCTGGACTAAACTATGGCCTGATTATTATGTGAGGAAAATAGATAAATGGATAATTTATCCATACGAGGTCAAGGAGACCGTTAAAAAACTATGGAATAGATGGACTAAAGAAGGGAAAGATGAAGGATGGATTATAAACAAATTAAATTCAATAGGAATTGCAAAGTGGCAGTTAGACTTAATCCTAAGAGATCTTAGAGAGTAATTTCTCGTAGGCTTTTTCAAATTTATTGATAATTTCATCTTCTCTTTCTCTAACTAATCTATAATCTAGCACAGAAATTTTTCCGTTAATTATGACGTGCTTTGCACGAAGTCCTGAACAGGAATAAACTAAATGGTTGATCACATGACTTTCTTCATTCAAATTCAAAGGTTTTAACCTCGAATCTGATAAGTTAAATACGGCTACATCAGCTATAAAACCTTCTTCAATTAAACCTCCTTTGTATTCTGGGAAGAAAATTCTATAAGCATCATAAGTAGCTAGTTTAAAGATTTCTCTTGCAGAGATTACTGCAGGATTTCTATGCATATGCTTTTGGATCAAAGAAGCTATTTTCATCATCTCAAAAGCATCTAGTGAATTGTTACTAGCAGGACCGTCGGTACCTAAACAACATCTTATACCTTCTCTTAAAATTTTCTCAAGATCACAAGTAGAGCCTACAGCTAACTTTAAGTTAGATATTGTATTTTGTACTACGGCTACGCCTCCTAACTTAAGAAGTTCTATTTCCTTTTCATCAAACCAAACCCCATGCGCATAAACTGAAAGGTTATTGCATAGACCTACCTCATTTAACAATTCCACCTCTCTAATGCCATATCTTTTAATACATAGCTCTTGTTCTTCCTCAGTTTCTGCAACGTGTATTTGAACTAGTGCATTATACTCCTTGGAATAATCTCCTATTATCTTCAACAGTTCTTTAGAACATGTATAAGTAGAATGAGGCCCGAAGCTCGGTTTTATTAAATTGGATTTGAAGTTCGCTAATTTCTTATATCCTTCTAAAGCTTTGCGGGCTTGCTCATCAGTTAATCCTTTGTTGAAAAAATCGAAAACGCCTTCACAAAGAACCCCTCTAAAATTGATTTCCTCGAAAGCTTTAGCTATAACTTCCATTTTAAAATACATGTCAGCACAACCTGAGAAACCACTTTTCAACATTTCCATCGCAGAAAATTTAGCACCTATATAATAATGCTCTTCTTCCAACAACTTTTCCAAAGGCCATATTTTCTCTGAAAGCCAGGTATGAAGAGGCAAGTCCTCTGCCATTCCTCTGAGCATGCTCATTGGAGTATGTGTATGTCCGTTAAAGAAGCATGGCACAACCAAGCATTCTGAACAATCTAAGATAACACCGCTGCTGGATAGAGCATCACCTATTTTCTCTATTTTACCTTCTCTAATTAGAATATCTACGTCTCTTCTAAGCTTGTTTACAGGATCTACGACCAACTTAGCTCTTTTGAGCAAAATTTCCTCCATTTTTTTGAGAAATAAAAACCAAAAATATAAAACTAGTTTTAAATGCAGGGAAATCTTTTTACTAAATATGAGCTATAAAGAAGTATACGAAGCAATCGAGCTGATCAGGAAGCATAACAGGTGGAGGAAGAAAGAATGCATAAATCTCATCGCTTCGGAGAATTTAACATCTCCTTTGGTAGATTCTGTTTACGTTAGTGATGCGATGCACAGGTATGCTGAAGGATTGCCTTTTAAAAGGTTTTACCAAGGAACTAGATACATAGATGAGCTTGAGGAAAAAACGAACTCCACACTAGGAGAACTCCTTCAAGCAAAATTCGTCGATATTAGGCCTGTATCTGGCACAATAGCTAATGGAGGAACATTCCTAACCTTAGCTAACAGAGGCGATAAAGCCTTAGTTTTACCAGTATATGCTGGTTCTCATGTTAGTCATACGAAATTTGGAATTCTAGGAGCTTTGGGCATCATCGAAGAAGAAATGCCCTTCAATCCTGAGGAGATGAGCA
>JBEPYP010000012.1:0-12423 GCA_041641355.1 Thermoproteota archaeon
TAGAAGAGAAAAGGGAAAATGGAGATCCTATAGGTTCTCTTATATCCTTCTTATCAGCGCTAACATTAGGCTTGACGAATCCCTATCAAATATTATGGTGGCTCTCAGCTGGTCTTTCTTTCATGGCTATTTTCGGCTTAGTTTCAATCCTAGGCCTTTTCTTAGCCATAGCGATATGGATATCCTTATTCCCTTTGCTAATAATCCAAGGATACAAATATGGTAAAGGAATAACCGTTTTAATCGTGAAAGCCTTTTCAGTATGCACTTTATTGGTCTTCGCTATTTTGATATTGTATAATGGTTTCTCTGCGCTGTTGGGATTTAATCGTTAGGGGGGAATAATTATGATTTCTAGGAGGGTTAACAACATAATCCCTAGCCCCACTATGTGGATCCAAGATATCTTGGTAGAATTAAGGAAAAGAGGAAGAAGTTATTATAGCTTACACGTAGGCCAGCCAGGAATAACTCCTCCTAGCGAAGTAATCAAGATGTTTTCTGACATCATTAAAGAAAGAGCTTCAGACATTTCTTTATATTCATATACCTCTCCTAGGGGAATCCCTGAACTTAGAGAAGCGATAGCTGAAGATTTAAAGGAGCTTGGTAGATATGAATCTAATGGGCTTAAGGAAATCGTAGTAACGAGCGGAGGGATAGAAGGGATATTAACGAGTATACTTGCTTTAACGGATCAAGGAGAACCCGTGGGCATTATAGTTCCTGCGTATTTCCACTTTTATTCAATACTCAAATTGCTGGGTAACAGAGTAGTAGAGCTTAATACCTATCCAAGCTTATCTATAGATCAAGATTCTTTGATCGATTTATTCTCCAAAGTCAAAGTTGTGATCATAGCCAATCCAGATAACCCTACAGGTAGAACATTGAGCAAGGAAGAAGCTAAGTTGCTAGCAGATTTGGCTAGGGACAAAAAAGTGTATTTAATTCATGATATCGCTTATTATACTCTTTATTATGAGGCTTCTAAAGAATGGCCTGAAAATTACTGTTGGGAATATTGCATAACCGTAGGTACTTTCAGCAAAGATCCAGGTATACCAGGATGGAGGTTGGGCTTTGTGGTGGCAAGAGAAGAGATAGCCAATGCAGTTGCCCATGCTAGAGAAGCTACAAGTTATAATGCTCCTCTTCCTTCCCAAATTTTGATCTTTGAGTATTTAAAGGGAAAATATAGAAATGCGTTTTTGCCTAAGGTTCTAGAAGAATATAAAGTTAGAAGGGATGCATTAGCTAAGGCTTTAGAAGAAAATTTACCTGATGTTAACTTCAAGAAGCCTGGGGCTGGGATATTCATCTATGGAGATTTCTCTAAATATCTAAAGAGCAACTCTGAAGATTTCGTTAAAAAACTAGCCATTGAAGAAGGAGTATTGACGATTCCTGGGAATTTATTCGGCAGCGGAGGAGATAAGTGGATTAGATTGAGTTTTGCATGGGAGACTGCAGATAAGCTCAGGGAAGCTGTAGAGATCATGGCTAATAAGCTTCAGTAATTTTATTAAAGTTCGTTCATGGAAATTTGCATGATTTATTCCGCGTTGCTTTGATTAGGATCTCGATTGCCTAGTTCATTTCAACATAACTTCTTCATCCAATCCTTTCTTCGCCTGTTTTATCTGCTTTCCACGAATTCAATTAATTATTTCATTATTACTAGAATCAATCTTCCTTTTTGTTGTTAGGATTCATTTTCTAACTCAAGTTTAATATTAGAAAATCTCTTAAAGATTTAAAATTTTGAATTATAGAATTGGCTAGTTATATGAAATTTAATATAGCATTAAACTAAAAATAATTAAAGTAAAATTGTAAAAAATTATTTATTTTTGCGTAGAAGGTTTAATTCTGCTTCTTTATGGCTAGATACTTAAATATACTCCCGTGAATTTGCGGATTTTCATTAAAGAGTAAGTACCTAGTAGTAGGAATATAGCTCCTATGACCATAAAAGTGGCTATCGCAAATTGACTAAGCTCGAAGTATGGAGCTGGAGGCATCGTTAATGCTACAAGTCCAAGAGACGTGGAGAGCCATAGAGTTTGAACTGCCTTTTCGCCGACTTGCTTTAATTCTGATGATCCATTAACTCTAAAATAGCCCAAAAGGAGGATTATAATCAATAGTATAGCATAGCCTGAGAACAATGTCTGTGTTTTTGGAGATGAGATGATAGACAGTATTAATGTAAACAATGCCAGAATCAACTTTACTATGGTTATTTTAGTGAAAAATGAACGAACCGTATGAACATCGGTTGCCATCTCTCTCACCTCAGAATCCTTTTTCTGTCTCGATCCACTTCCCGATGCCATATTTGATACCTAACTTTGTACATATAGCCATCAAGAGTACGAAGAGTACCAAAGATGTACCGAAACCTATAATTATTCCTGGAATTAAGGGATAAACTTGCGGTAGCCACCATGCTAGAAATCCTCCAGCTATTATCGATACTACAGCAGGCCAGTTTATTAGGTGATATTCTGTTCCAGGACCCCACTCATACCTTTTTTCTGCAGCTTTTTTACCTAATAGGAAGGGCTTTATTAGGTAGAAATCCGCTATCATGACAGCTGTCATGGGAGGTATCCAAGTACCTAGAAATAAACCTAGCATTAACAATGCATCAAGACTTATTCCAAACCCTACTGCAATCATAGCAGCTATTGCCGTTCCTATTATACCCATGATAGCCACCCAGTAAACCCTTTTAAGAGGTATAGCATTACACCATGCAAGAGAGCTACTGTAAAGATTGTTGTCATTTGTGCTCCATTGACCAAATATACCTGTAAATAATACCGCCAATCCCATACCTAAACCTACCATAGCCGCTGCAAGGTTAACGCCTGGTGAAAGTAGTTGCAAGAAGCCGCCAGCAACCATAACTATTGGCATAAACACAACTACATGGACAAACCATGCTAAAGGTCCATCACGCGGCCGTCTTGAAAATCTTGTTACATCTGGTGCTATAGTTGCTCCTACAATGTAAACTCCTACTGTAAACGTTATACCCATGCCTATATCCATTGGGGTTGGAGGCTTTGCAGCCATTAACGCACTCCAACTTCCGTTTTGCTCTATTGCAGCGATAAGAGCCATTGGTATTATCACAAACCATGCTGGAACAATTAAGTAGCTAAGTAATGATAGACCTCTATAACCCAACAGAGCTGTGGTCATCATAAGTAAACCACCCCATATGGATGCTACTTCAACTCTCATGAATGGAACATCAGGAAATACACCTTGCATGATTACACCGAAAAGCCATGTTTCATATGCAAACCAAATCATTGCACTTATACCTGATACTATCAATCCAGCCACCATTGCAACTAATCTTCCCATCGAATGTCTAAAGATCACGTAAGTAGATGCTCTAGTGACGCTACCTATATAACCTGTAAGGTAAGCAATGATACCCAGAATGAGACATCCTATAACTACTGCGACCGTCATTGTAACTGCATCATACCAAGATGCAAGAGCTGCGCCTGCGAATACTGCTGCCCATACAGCAAGCACCCCCATGAAAATCATAAGTTGGTTTAGGAACGATCTCCTTTCAGTCTCGGGGACTTTCGTTAGTGCAAACTCTCCGAAGTAATCTTTGTATTCGCCCATAGTATTATCCTCTAATAGGGGTATATAAACATTTTGATTCTTTTAGTTTATGTTATACTCAATGATCATGTTATAATCGTGATGAAGGTTATGTAAATAGGGGAAATTTAAGACGCCCCAAATTAGAATTTCTAGTGAAAGCATATACTAAACAAAATACCAAAATAGTTAACAAAATTCCTCGAGTTTTTCTGATTGATCTAAAATTGTAAGAGTTTATTGCTTAATTTTTAATTAAAAATTAGATTTTATAATAATCTAATTTTAAATACAGTCTAAATAGATCTATAAGGGCCTCTCGAAATCTGTGTCCCTTACCTTTATCCTAGGCATTCTGTAAGCCTCTTTGCTGTGACTTACACCCATTAATACCCATGAAACTGCAGTGAAAATAGCAGCCCTCAAAGGTTCTATCACAGGCACATTAATTTCCCTTTTTTGAAGTTCTTTCTGTACATCATCAGCTAATTTAGACATCCCTGTGCAACCTAATACTATAGCGTATGCTCTATGTTCTCGGTATGCTTTTTCGCATGCTCTAACTATCCTATCTACTGTTTCGCTAGTACACTTTTCAAGTTCAAGTACTGGAATATGAATCGTCTCTATGGACGCTATATGTTGTAGAAGTCCATATTTCGCTAATAAAAATCTAATTACAGGTTCTGTTTCAGGAAGGATGTTTATTATAGAAAACCTGTGAGCGATTTGTACAGCCATGAAATTCGCGGCATGATTAGCTCCTATTACAGGAATTTTCACCAATTCTCTAGCAGAATCTAATGCGGGATCTCCAAAACAGTCTATAACTATTGCATCAAACCCATTCTGCTCAGCCCATTTAACCTTTTGTAATATATAAGGCGCATTAATATGTTCATCATACACGCTTTCTATGGAGGCAGTGCCTTTATCTAGCATAACTAGCTCCATCTTAACTAAGCCATTTGTCTTATTTTCAATTTCTTTAGCCAAATTCTTTCTATCTTCTATGGCACCTTCGATACCTTCTGTATATATTATTGGAATCAAATCAAGTATTTTAATAACCCTTGTCATATGGATGTTATAAATATAGAATATTTATCTTTTTGATCTGTTGATTTATAACTTTAACTTACCTACCGCTTTTACCCTTATTTTTACTGCATTACCAGGTAGGTATGGCATCGCTATTTCTTCAACTTCAACTATGTCTACCGTTGTAGGGTCAGCACCAGCATTAACGACCCTGTTTTTAGCCTCTTCTATTACCGCAGCTATTGCTTTTTCCCTAGAAATCTGTTCATAAGAAAATGCTTTTTCATATGTTGCTCCTACTAACGCCGTCGCAGCACCTATTGCATTGGCATATTGTGCGTTTTCGGGTCTTATTACTTCCTTGGCGATTTTTAAATTCCTTAACCACATAGCAGACCCGCCACCAACTAATATTACAGTTTCTGGTTCTGGTCTTGTCTTTATCTTATCGAGATGGTCTTCAAGCATATCTACCATTTGTCTATAGGTTTTTTCAATGATAGTATTTGGAATTTTTTGCAAAACAAGTTCAGGATCGCATCTTGGATCATCTATTTTCATAACTCCTTTTGCTAACGCTATATCTGTAGCAGTCAACGTATTGCCTTTCCAGGCTATACCTTCTTCGATCAATCTGTATCCTACACTAACAGGGCCTATTCTTATTTGACCGTCGTTAATACTCACTATACTTCCGCCTCCTAATCCTATTGCTATAACATCAGGAGCTCTAATGTTTGTTCTAACTCCTCCTATTTCAACTTCTAAAGCTTCTCTAGGATAGCCCTTGTTTAGTACTCCTATGTTCGTTGTAGTACCTCCTGTGTCGGCAACGATAGCATTAGGTATTCCTGTTAATACGTAAGCTCCTCTTATGCTGTTAGAAACAGGTGCTACAACCGTGAAAATTGGAAAATTCCTTATATACTCTTCAGTAGCAGTAGTGCCATCATTTTGCGCAAAAAACATTTTTGCATGAACAAGACCTAAATTATTCAAAGCTCTTCTTAAAGATTCAATAGATCTTTCCATAACCCCAAGAACTGCAGCATTAAGTATTGTTGCATTCTCACGTTCTATTAAACCTATCGTGCCTATTTCATGGGAGAGGACAACAGGTATATCGGGCATGCTTCTTTTAACTTGTTCCTTAACATAAAGCTCGTGTTCTGGGTTGACGATAGAGAAAACTGAAGTAACGGCAATCGCATCAACTTTTTTTTCTTTAAAAATTTGAAGAGTTCTCGTGATTTCTTCTTTATTCAGCTCTGTAATCAATTCCCCTGTATATTCATGTCCACCTTCAATTATAGCAGCCCCTTCAATCACGGCTAATCTTAAATCTTCAGGCCAATCTAGCCCAGGTTCTATAGATCTGGTAGCAGGTGCACCGATTCTTATAACACCCACTTTCCCTAAACCTTTTCTTTGTATTATTGCATTTATAACATGGGTTGTTCCAAACATAACTGCAGCTACATCGTCTGTGTTAATTTTAGTTTTCTCAAGGACTCTTTGCATAGCTGTAATTATTCCTGAGGTCACATCTGGTGTTGTAGCAGTTTTAACGGCTCCTATTAAATTAGCTTGTTCATCGATAATTACTGCATCAGTATGTGTGCTCCCTACATCAACACCTAATTTATATCTCGTCATATTCCCATCTTTACTCTGTTCTCCAACGGAACGTAGTCTACATTATAACCGAAGTATTTAGGTCCTACAACTTTTATTCCTTCAGAAGTTCTCCATTTAGGATCACAAGGAATTCCTATAACGATCACTCTAAGGCCGTATTTAAGTCTTTCAGTGGTTATAGGTTTTGCAGTTTCATTGTCTAATATTGTTATTAAATCTGGCACGCTGGCTACTATTTCTCCATCTTTTATCGCCACCAAGTTCTCATTTTGAAACTTAACTACTAGTTTGGAGCCTTTGAAGTCATCAAACCCTTCAATAACGGTTTCTCCTCGAGCAAAACCGCCGATGTTCCATCTTGATACATCAACGATCTTACCCCTAAACAGTAAAAATCCCCTTGTTACATCAAGAATCGCATCGACCACGTTTAATCCTCTATTTTTTGCTTCTCTGATAGTTCTTCCTAATTCAAGCGATAATGAAGGAGTACCTCTTACAGCACCTTCTTTGTATTTCTTTCCTGACATGGCATACAAAGCTATATACGCAGTGCCACCAAATCTTATCGTTACGATTCTAGCTATCTTTTCAGCCCAGTAGTTATCAATAGCCTCAAGTAATACTGTATTTCCTCTTTCATCACACATACTCATAGGGGTTGCTTTAACTCCATGGAGATGAAAGGTTACCATTTGTAATTCTGGAAAGGCTCTTCCCATTCCATCCCCATTAAGTATTGGTTTACCTGTTTTGGCAGATGCCACGAGAGGCATCATAGAATTGATGCCTCCGGCTTCTATTTGCGTTAAATACTTCGCTTCCTTACCATAATATTTTTCTAACATCCTTAATACATATACTATTTCATCTCCGCCAGGAACTTTTTCAATTAAAACTGTAGGCGTACCCATCATTGCTACAGGTATCACCAAATCATCATCATCCACCTCTTCAACGTCAACTAAGATTATCTTTCTGCCTTTTTCTAATGCTTGAATAGCCATCAGCATACCTATATACGGATCTCCACCACCGCCTGTCCCAAGTATTGCAGCTCCTAATGCTAGGTCCTTAACATCCTCTTTATTTAATATCATGGTAAGCTATATCATATTCTGTTACTATATAAAAATTTCTGACAGCAATTCGTTCTAGTAACGAGCAACTATCTGTTTGAATTCATAGGTATTTTGATATCCTCTTTAGAATGGTCTTGACGAAGTATGGTTTTAAAACTGGTGAAAAGATCCAATCCATCAAATAATGTTGTCAATAATAAAACTTGTAAGATTAGAGAAATGTTACAGTAGTTTTCATTAATCTAACTTAAGTGGAGAATATGATTTTAATTTTTACAAAACAGAAAGTTTATTTTAGTCCATATAGATAAGGTTTACATGACCTCAGAGGACCTCGTAGTATATGGTTTATTAGCAATACTAGGAGTGATTCTATTAGCCCCGCTCTTATCCAAAAAAATCGAAGAAAATCTAATACCTTTTTTCTTAGTCATGGGCGCTTTGGCTGCAACAATAAGCAACAGTTGGAGCTTGGAGCTTATTAAAGAGGGATTATTAACGCCTGTATCTCTCCATGGAACACCCATCGGTATCTTTCAAGTTGTATTGATAGCAGGAATATTTTTTGTTAAATACGGTGCTAAATTGGGAATATACATAGAAAAATTAATAGCTAGATTTTCAGTAGCCTTAATATTTTCTTTGTTAATATTTATGTTAAGTCTTGCTTCGAGCGTAATTTCAGTCATAGTAGCAGCGGTTATCTTAGCTGAAATAGCTTCATTGATGAAGATTAGAAGAGATCAACTTATCAAAGTATTAATAGCTGGAGCTTATGCTCTAGGTGCAGGTGCAGCTTTAACTCCCATAGGAGAACCCCTATCGACAATAGCAATAGCAAAGTTATCAAAACCTCCGTATAATGCTGATTTCCTATTCTTATTTTGGCTGCTTTGGGAATTTGTAATACCTATAATTATCATTTTCTCATTATACTCCTACTATGTTCTTAGTAGAAGCAAGACTGTTGATTTAAAGGATGCTGAATTTGTCCACGTAAAATATCCTTCATATAGGGATGCAATAACTAGGGCTATTAACGTTTACTTATTCATATTTGCTCTCGTAATCTTAGGCCATTCCATGGACCCTATCGTAGATAGATTCATAGTAGGTCTGAGTTCAGAGTTGCTATATATATTAGGTTCGATATCTGCAGCTGTAGATAACGCTACATTGGCGGCTGCAATCATTTCACCGGAACTAGAGCTTGAACAAATAAAGTCCTTCTTGGTCTCATTAATAATATCTGGAGGTTTTCTAATACCAGGAAATGTACCGAACATAATCATAGCGCTAAGACATGACATAACGTTCAAACAATGGATGAAGATAGCGCTACCTATAGGCTTGCCCGTTTTCTTCGGTGCATTCTTCGTTTTCTTTGTGTAATTCTATTTATATAGTTCTTTATTAAAGAAAATCGCTGATTCATAAAAAGTTTCACCTATCTTTCTTAATGATCTCCATTCTTTATATACTTATAAACAAAATTCTATTTGTAAACAAAATCTATCTAAAGAAATCTATCTATAAAGTAGCAGTAAACTTTATTATTTAAAAAAAATACATAATAATAGTAAGAATGGGCGAAGTAACCTTCCTAGGTGAGGCGCTTCCGTTTGACGAGAAAATTGAGTTGGAGAACTGGAAACACAGACATGTAAGCGTTGAGACTTATATGGAGTATCATAGAACAACGATTAGTGGCTTAGAAAAATATTGGGAATCGATCGCTAAAGAGCTCGAGTGGTTCTCTCCATGGGAAAAAGTTCTTACGAAGGGAGAATACCCTCATGTTTATATTTGGTTTAAGGGAGGTAAGATTAATCTTTCATATTTATGCCTAGATAGACACATAAAGAGTTGGAGAAAAAATAAGCTTGCAATAATTTGGGAAGGGGAACCTGTGGATGAAAGAGGAAATCCTAGAGAAACTAGAAAATTCTCCTACCAAGATCTTTGGAAGCTGACCAATAAGATAGCATATATTTTAACTAGCAAGTTCGGACTTAAAAGAGGAGATAAGATTGCGCTTTATCTACCCATGATTCCTGAATTACCCCTTTTCATGCTCGCTGCTGCAAGATTAGGTATAATCTTCACTGTAATTTTCAGCGGTTTTACTGCGGAAAATCTAGCGAATAGAATGAACGATTTGGGTGCTACTCTTCTCGTAACGGCGGATGGTTTCTATAGAAGGGGTAGAATAGTAAGGCTTAAGGATATAGCAGATGAGGCAGTAAAGATGACACCGTCCATTAAGGATGTAATCGTGGTCAAAAGATTGGGATTAGATGTAACAATAGTTAAGGGAAGAGATCATTGGTTAGATGATCTATTGAAAGATGTTCCAGAGAATGTTTACATTGAACCTGAGAAATTGGAGAGCGAAACTCCTCTGTATGTTTTATATACCTCTGGAACTACAGGAAAGCCTAAGGGAATAATTCACGATAATGGAGGCTATGCAGTTCTTCTTCACGCTACAATGAAACAAGTGTTCGATATACGGGATGATGATGTATATTATTGTACTGCAGACATAGGTTGGGTTACGGGACATAGTTATATTGTTTTTGGGCCTTTAATGGAAGGAACAACCGTTGTAATGTATGAAGGTGCTCCTGATTATCCTGAACCCGACAGATTTTGGGCTATAATCGAAAGATATGGAGTAAACGTGTTTTACACAACTCCTACAGCCGTTAGAGCTTTAATGAGATATGGAGATCATTATGTATACAAACATGATTTATCTTCTTTGAGGCTAATACACAGCGTAGGAGAACCGATCAATCCAGCTGCATGGAGATGGCTATTTGAAGTTGTAGGAAAGAAAAGATGTCCTGTAGGTTCTACGTGGTGGATGACTGAGACAGGAGGAATTTTGATTAGCCATGCTCCGGGCTTAATGTTAGTTCCTTTAAAACAAGGAACTAACGGTCCTCCTCTACCTGGAATTGATGCAGAGGTCGTAGATGATGAAGGAAAACCAGTGCCTCCTGGCAAGAGAGGATTTTTAATTATAAAGAATCCTTATCCAGGAATGCCAGGACCCCCTACAGGTATGTGGGGCGATCCTGAAAGATATGCGAAGGTATATTTTGAGCGCTTTAATCATTTCTTTACATCAGACTATGCTATTAAAGACAAAGACGGTTATATTTGGGTTGCGGGAAGAGCAGATGAAGTACTTAAGGTAGCTGGTCACAGAATTGGCACTTATGAACTAGAATCTGTTTTGGTTTCTCATAAAGCAGTTTCTGAAGCAGCTGTGGTGGGCGTTCCTGATCCAGTAAAAGGCGAAGTTCCAATCGCATATGTAGTGTTAAAGCAAGGATTTGAGGCTAATGAAAAACTCGCTGAGGAGCTTAAAATTTGGGTAAGAGAGAAACACGGACCTATTTCGGTTCCAGCAAGTGTTTTCTTTGTTGGTAAGCTTCCAAAGACTAGAAGCGGTAAGATTATGAGGAGATTAATCAAAGCTGTGGCCACAAAAACTTCCTTAGGAGATATCACCACGCTTGAAGATGAAGCAGCAGTCGAAGAAGTCAAAGAAGCCTACGAAGAATTCGTTAAAGCCTTAGAAAAGAGCAAGTAAAATTATTTAATTTTTAATTTAATAATATTTAAAACATTTTACAACATTTTAATCTTATATATATCAAGATTTGTCTATAATTACAAAATCCCTAATCTTATACATATAAAGGAAAGAAAGAGGTTCAAAAATTCCTAGTAGAGGCAATATAGCTAAGAATTTCCATGCTTTAGCCTTAAATATTCCGTAGATGTAACTCGTTAAATAATATAGAGAACCTGTAAGGCCGATGAATACTAGGGGGCTATAAGTTGGAAAGATGAACCAAAGAATAACGAGTACGATGAACATAAAAAACCTTCCTATGAGTCTAAACGTTACTATGATTATAGTCATAGGTTTAGAAAATTTAAACTCTTTTAATATTCCTTTAAACCACCTAGCTCTTTGTCTCCAAAAATCAGTTATACTATTAGGACTTTTTATTGAAACTCTAGTAGAACTGTGCCATAATTTGTATCCTTTTTTAACAAGCTGTTGGGCTATATGGAAATCTTCTGCAAGAGAATCCAAGGGAAAATCTATCTCTTTCAATACTTCTCCTTTCAAGATCAACAATTCCCCATGCAAACCAATATAGGGTCTCTTAATTAACCCGGTGAACAGTCTGAAAAGAAAAAGATCATCCCATAATCTTATATGATCTAGTACATAACTTAGTTTTGATTTCCCTTCTCTTGGGACTAAAATTCCGTTTGCTCCTACATAGCCTTTAGCTTCATAATATTTTATCTCATATAGAAAAGAATCATCACAAGGATAACTATCATCATCTAAGAAACAGTACCATGTTCCTTTTTTTACATAATTCCTTCTGAAATATTCTAAGGCCCTTCCTTTGCATTTTTTACCCATAAAGCTTGAAGGGACTACTACTAATTCAACGCCATCGATATGCAAATTGCTTCCTTCATCAACTATAAGCCATATTTTATATTCTGGAAATTTTCGCTTCAAGATGCTGATTGTTTCATTTAAAACCTGTAAAGTCCTTGAATCAGCTACGGTAGGCATTACGAATTCAACGTTCTTAGCTTTTTGAAAAGAAGATTTAGGACGATAGAGAGAACCTAAGAGGTTGATGAATACCAAAGAGCCATATACCAAAAAGGCCAATTCTAAAATCATGTAGTAACGTTCTTACGATCATTTAAATTCTTTTGGATGTTTTTTAGTAAAGTTTAAATACCAGATTAAAAAAGCAAATTTACGCCTAGTACATATATTGTGCTATATAAAACAAAGGTTGCTGTTTAAAAATCGATGAATATTTTCAATTAAAGAAATTGAATTGATTGAAGGAGAAATCGCGAAAGTTAAAGCCTAAGGAATTTGTGGAATGAATCTAATGTATGGAAAGGAGGATTTAGGAACATAGTTCTACAGCTTTTTTAAAAGTTACAAAAAATTTAATTAAAAGCT
>JBEPYP010000013.1:0-12115 GCA_041641355.1 Thermoproteota archaeon
TAGAAAAAGGTGTATTGGTTTTCAAGAACTTATTGATAACCGCACCTACCGCTTCAGGTAAGACCTTAATAGCGATCATCACTTCTTTCAAACATTTGATGAATAAAGGAAAAGTACTTTACATGTGTCCTCTAAGAGCTCTAGCATCTGAGAAGTACTATGAATTCAAAGAACTACTGGGCGATTTTAGAGTAGCTCTTTCCATAGGGGATTACGATAGTGAAGATGCATGGTTAGAGAATTACGATGTCATAATAAGCACCTATGAAAAAACTGATAGTTTACTTAGGCATAACGCGAGATGGATAGGCGACGTTAGTTTATTCATAATCGATGAAATACACATGCTGGATAGCGATCGAGGTCCAACGCTCGAGTTCTTGGTGGCAAGATTGAAGAGACGATGTCCAGATTCTCAATTCATTGCGTTGAGCGCTACGATAAAGAACGTTGAAGAAGTAGCTGAATGGTTAGGAGCAGAGATGGTCATAAGCAATTGGAGGCCCGTACCTTTAAAAGAAGGGGTGTATAGGAATGGAATGATTTACTATAAAGATGGTTCTACTAGAAAAATTCAAGTGGTTAGCGGACATCCTTTCATAGATCTAAGTCTGGATATAATCAGCGAAGGAGGTCAGGCTCTGATTTTCAATTCTACCAGAGCTAATGCTATGCAAAATGCTGAAAAATTGAAAGAATACGTGAAAAAATATTTGACTAGAGAGGAAATCGAAGAATTAAAGGAACTCTCGGACCAAATAGAAGAATCTGATAAGATATCCCAAACTTTGAAGGATCAAATAAGGAGAGGTGTTGCTTTTCATCATGCAGGTCTTTCCTTCAATGCTAGAAGGATTGTTGAGAACGGATTTAGGAATTCATTGATAAAAGTGGTTTCATCGACAACGACTTTAGGGGCTGGGATAAACGTACCAGCTAGAAGAGTGATAATAAATGAAATAGCGAGATATTCAGCAGGTCTTGGATATTCTGAGAGGTTGACAGTCAATGAGTATAAACAATTAGCAGGAAGAGCTGGAAGACCTAGATATGATAGCTATGGAGAAGCGATAATAGTAGCAAGAGGTAAGTATGATGTTGACATTTTGATCGAGGATTATTTAAAGGCAGAAATAGAACCTATCTCATCGAGAATAAATGATGAGAAGAGCCTTAGGTCGCATATCTTATCCCTAATAGCCAATGAAATCGTCTCAAACGAAGAAGAACTGGATAAAGTGTTAAATGAGACTTTTGCTGCAAAACAGATTAGCATTTCAAGATTATCTAGACTAGCTCATCGAGTCTTGGATTTTCTTAGCCACGCTTCTTTCATAGTGATAAAGAATGGTTTTGTCGCCACTCCTTTAGGTAAAAGAGTTTCAGAGCTTTACATAGATCCTTTAAGTGCCGAACAAATAGTCAAAGGTTTAATGAACGCTCCTTACGGTCGCGATGAATTATATTACCTGTTCTTAATATCCTCTACGGAAGATATGCAGAGGCTAAATATTTTCAGAGGGGAGTATGAGGCTTTGAAGGAAGAACTGCAAAGATATGCTGAGAAGCTTAATTTGGATGTTGATTATGAGGATGAAGAGGTTTTGGCCGTTTTCAAAACAGCTAAGATGCTTTACGATTGGATAAACGAGGTTAGAGAAGATGAAATAGCTGATAAGTATGGAATAGGGTTGGGGGATGTCTTCAACGTAGTCCAAGTAGCTAGCTGGATTTGTCATGCGGCTAAGGAAATATCTAAAATAATTAGATTGCCTGAATATTACCGTGAACTGGAAGAGCTAGAGCAAAGAATAGAGAGCGGCGTCAAGAAAGAACTTTTGGAGCTGGTGAAAATACCCAAGATAGGCCGCGTTAGGGCCAGGATCCTTTACAATGCAGGTTATAGAACGTTGGAGAAGCTAGCTATGGCTAAGGAGGATGATTTAATCAAGTTGCCTATGATAGGTGTTGAGACTGTTAAGATAATAAAGGAATATTTTAAGAATAGAAACTAGTTTATCTATATCATCATCGTTTTCGGAAGACGCTTTTATATCCGATTTCGTTTGATAAAATGATGGTAAGAATAATACATACAGCAGATTTACATCTCGGTTTAAGTTTTGCTCAGCCAAATGTCTCTCCTAGCTTTGAAGAACTTAGGTTTAAGGATCTCATATCGAACTTAGATTTCATGAAAAATTACGCTATAGAGAACAACGCCGATTTCTTCATAATAGCAGGAGATATATTTCATAATCCTCGTCCTTCAGTTTTGGCTTTCAACGAGTTTTCCCGTATAGTAGGAGAGCTGGTACATAACAACATAGATGTGATAGTAGTATTAGGTAACCATGATAGTCATAGAGCTAGGGAATCTTTGAGCTATCTCAAAAGTTATGTCAACGTAAGATTGGAACGATTCCATTTGTTCGATGTAGCAGGGGCTAAATTGATCGAGAAAGGAGGAAGAAAGATTAAGTTCATAGGTCTTCCATATCCTCACTTTCAATCAAGTCTTAGTTATGGTGACTTCTTATCCCATTTCGAGAATAAGTTTAAGGAAATAAAGGCTTCCATTAAAGAGGAAGATTTCACGATCGTCGTTGGGCATTTTTTCGTGGAAGGAGGGAAGATAGGTTCTGAGCATCTAATAGCTTCTTTAAGAGATTATCCAATACCAAGCCAGGTGTTTGAGGATGTTGATTTAGTTTGCTTAGGTCATTTGCATTTACCCCAACAAATTGGCGAAAAAATCTTCTATGCAGGTTCAATAGAAAGGATAGATTTCGGTGAAGAAAATGAAAATAAAAGCTTCTTAGATATAGAACTGAATGATAATATCGACGTTAAAAGAATACCGTTGAGGATGAGGCCTATGAAAACAATATACTTAGATTTCTCCAATTTCACGGGTTTTGCGATAGGTGAAAACGATATCTTGGACAGAATTGGCGAAATAGAAAAAGGAAGTATTCTTAGATTGAGAATTAAGTTAAGGAGTGCTTTTCAAAGACCGTCTGTAAGGACTTTAGAAAAAAACTTAAGGGAAAAGTTAGGATTATCCCTTCTGAAGATCGAGGTCATCAAAGAAGAAATCCATGAAGTATCCGTATCTTCTAAAACTATGGATTTCATGTCTTATTTGGAGGAATATCTTGCTAGGAAATACAAAAATGAGTCTAAAGAAATCTTAGAATTGGTGAAGAAAGAAGCTAAGGAGATAATAGCAGAAGTAGAATCGAGATCATGAAGATACATAGAATAATCCTTAATAATTTCGCGAGTTATGGGAAAGAAGAATTCGATCTAGATAAGTTCAGCGGCCTAATCAATGTTTACGGTTCTACAGGCTCAGGGAAGACCACATTATTGGTAGATTCGATAACGTTTTGTCTTTTTGGGAGAGCTTATGGAGAAGATAAACAAGGCTCAGCGAAGCTAGTAATAAGGCCTCCTTTGAAAAGTGCAAGAGCAGAGATCGAATTCAGCATAGATGGAAGAAAGTATAAGATAATAAGGGAAGTGTATGTAGATAAACCTTCTCTGGTAATATTTGAAGAATTCAAAGATGGAAGCTGGAAGAAGAAATTGATAGGATATAAAGAAATTGAAAGTTTCATAGAGAAACAAACAGGCTTTGATTATGCTACTTTCCTCAATTCAATAGTAGTAAGGCAAGGTGAAGTGGAATACTTATTGGAAACAGATCCTTCCAAGAGAAGAGAAATATTCCTTAGATTACTAAATTTAGATTTCTCTAAGCATTTAGAAAAGGCAAAAGAAAGGAGAGATAGCATAAAAGAAGAGTTAGCGCTTTTAGAACTTAAGATAAAGTCTCATGAAGCTGAAATTTCAAAAGAAAAGGAATACTCTTCTAAGCTTATTGAATATCAAAAAATTTTGGAAACATTAAACAAAGAGTTGATAGAATTATTGCAAAATGAAAAAGAAATCGAAAGTAACATAAATGAATTGAATGAAAAAAAACAGATATTAAAAAATAAATTGGAAGAATATAAAAAGATCAAAAGTGAGTATGATAATTTATTAAATGCAAAAAAAGAGAAGGAAAATGAAGTAAATAAAGAAAAAGCGAGGATTGCTGAAGAAAGTTTTCTTAACAATAAATTAAGCATGATTTCGAATGAAATCAAGGAGATCGATGAATTTCTTTCGTTATTCGTTAGTATAAATTCAAAGCAAGCTTTATTGAAAAAAGAGAGGGAGAACTTAGAAGAAAAAAGGAAAAGTCTGCGAGAGATGGAAGAATATGAGAGGAAACTAAAAGAAATAGAAAGTAAGAAAATAGATCTTCAAAAACTAGAAGCTGAAATAAGTAGCATCGAGGAAAAAAAGAACATCAAGTCTAGGGATCTTAATTACGTAAGAGCCCAGCTAGACCAGCTGAAAAGAATTAGAGAAACGTTGGAGAATGCTTCTTTAAAAGAGCCTAAATGTCCTGTTTGTGGCTCTAACTTATCTGAAGAAAGATTAGAAAGCTTGTATCAGCACTATTTAGAGGAAGAAAGCAAGCAAGTAGAGAAGATCAAAGTACTTGAAAGGGAATTATTGGAATTGGAAAATACCTTGGGGAGGAAAAAAGAAGAACGAGATAAAATATTGAAGCTACTAGGAGAAGAGACGATCATAAAGAAACGTTTGGAGAACAAGCTTAACTTGATCAAAGAAATTGAAGTCTATGAATCTTCTGTTTCGAATTTAGATGAGGAAATAAAATCCTTGAAATCCCATCCTTTATTCTCTAAATATTCAACGATCGCTGAGAGGATTCAAGAAAGGAGAAATGAGTTGAACAAGGAGTTAGAACTTCTTAGGTTGAAAGTCAATGAGATAATCGCTTCTAAGGCCAGATTGGAAGAACTTAACAAGCAATTGGGCGAAATAGTCTCTAAAATAAGTGAACTGGAGAAAAAGATTCAAGAAAAGCCCGATGAGAAGGAGTTAAGAGACGTTGAAGATGCTTTGGAAACTTTCAAGAAGAATTTGATGGAAGTAAGAGAGAAGCGAATAGAGCTTAGTAAAGAAAAAGGAAGGGTAGAAGGCTTAATCGAAGAAGCTAGAAGAAAGCTAAACGAGATTTCTGCAATAAGGCAAGAATTAGATAAGTTAATAGCTCAAGGAAAAGATCTGAGGAAAAAACTTAGAGCGTATGAGATATTATGTGATGATGTGTTCAATGAAAGAGGCCTTCCTTTGCGCTTTCTTGATGATTATTTAAAAGAATTGAATGAAGTAGTTAATGAAGATTTCCTTTATCCTTTGCTTAAATCAAAACAATTGAACATAGAGAGGAAAGAAGACAAAATAGAGATAGTAGTCAAAGATGAATCCTATTCTAGGGAATTATCTACATATTCTGGAGGGGAAAAGGCAGCCATAGGTCTTGCGTTAAGATTGGCTATAGCTAAGTTATTAGCTTCTAGAAGAGGCGTACTGCCCAATTTTTTGATCATCGATGAAGGTTTCGGGCCTATGAGTTTAGATTTGAGAGAATCCGTATTGAAACTACTACTTAATTTAAAGGACGAGTATGAGAAAATATTCATAGTATCTCATTTAGAGGATATACAAGAAAATCCATGCTTTAATTCAGTGGTTAATGTTTACAAGGACGAAAGAGGTATAAGCCATATCAGAGTAATTAGATGATAAGTAGCAATCCTTTGTAGAAAGTGTAAATAGAAGCAAAACTTGCTATCACTATGAAAATTTTCTTACGCTTTCTATCATCTATTCTTCTTCCCCTTACGCTCCCAATCATGGCACCTATAGCAGAGCCTAAGAGCGCTGATAAAGCAAAAGTAAGCCTATAATAGTTGCTTATTAAGTATACAATAGACCCTAAGAGAGTGGGTATTAATATGAGGAAAAGGCTAGTGGCAACTGCTTTCTTGTAATCAAGACCAAGAAAAGTTACAAGTACTGGAACGAAAATGATGCCTCCTCCTATTCCTAGTAAATTAGAAATTACGCCTGCGATGAAAAATAGCAAGTAGGCTATTCTGCTTCTTACTTTAATGCCCTTGATGTTTAAGACCATAATCGAAATGACCAAGATTGGGAACAAAAAATACAGGAACAACTTATTTATGTTTATGAACAAGAAGGTACCAATGTAGGCTCCAAGAAGCACTGTTGCTATCGATTTTACAGCTATCTTGAAATCTATCAATTTGTTCTTTGTGTTTATCAAAGAAGAAGTAAAGCTATTGACTACTATGCTAAGTACGCTCAGAGGTATGGCTTGGTTTATCCCGATTTCTAGATAAAGAAGTGAAGGTACTATTATCAACCCACCTCCTACGCCAACGAGCGAGCCTATAATAGAGGCTAACATTGTTATTATCAAAATCGCTATTTCCGTAAGAATTTCCACACTTATATTATTTCATGTTTATTAAAACGTATGAAAGGTTTCATAATAGGTAATGAAGTAATTACTAAAGATAGAACCTTTGATGTATTAAATCCTGCAACAGAAGAAGTTATAGAAAAAGTTTCTTTAGCTACCAAAGAAGATGCCAGGTATGCTATCGAAACCGCGAATAAGGCATTTGAAGAATGGTCAAGGACTCCGCTTTATAAAAGAATAGAATTGCTCTATAAATTATATCAATTCTTAGATGATAACAGGGAGAACTTCGCTAAACTAATAGCATTAGAAGCAGGTAAACCTATAAGGGATGCTAGGACTGAGGCCTTAAGGGCTTCTAAAGTTTTTCTATACACTGCTGAAGCTGTTCGTTTCTTGCTAACTGGTGAATCGCCTAGGCTAGATGCCTTTGAATATCCTGTAGGGAATGAAAATAGAATGGCTATAGTTAAGAGAGAGCCCATAGGCGTTGTTGTTGCCATAACGCCATTTAACTTTCCCATAGTATTGTTAGTTCATAAACTAGCTCCTGCACTTGCAGTAGGAAACACGCTTGTAGTCAAACCTAGTCTAAGTACGCCTCTTACAGCTCTTACTTTAGCGGAAGCAATGCTCAAGATAGGCTTTCCTCCAGGAGTTGTTAACGTTGTTACAGGTTTAAGTAGTGAGATAGGAGATGAGCTGATTTCTCATAAAGACGTAGGCTTGATTGCCTTCACCGGTTCTACAGAGACGGGCTTAAGGATAGCTTCTAAAGCTGCTAGCTTATCTAAAAGGTTGATAATGGAATTAGGAGGTTCTGATCCTTTCATAGTCTTAGAAGATGCGGATGTAGAGAAAGCAAGCACGATAGCCACAAGGGCTAGATTTGAGTATGCAGGTCAAAACTGTAATTCAGCTAAGCGTTTCATAGTGCATGAGAGGGTATATGAGAACTTCATCAAGAGTTTTAAGGAAAAAGTTGCTAGATTGAATCTAGGAAATCCGTTGGAAGAGAAGACTGACGTAGGTCCCTTAATAAGTGCAGGTGCTGTCACTACAATGCAGGATTTCTTAGAAGATGCATTAAACAAAGGTGGCGAAGTAGTACTTGGGGGAGATAAGCATGTAGGCAAGGGTTTCTTCTTTTATCCCACGATCATAAAAAACGTATCCCTTGAGGCTAGAGCTATGAATGAAGAGGTCTTCGGACCTATAGCGCCTGTAATAAAAGTTAAAGATGAAGAAGAAGCTATAACCGTAGCTAACGCATCAAAATATGGTCTTCAAGCTGCATTGTTCACGCAGGATTACAAGAAGGCATTGAAACTAGCAGACAGGATTAAGGCTGGCGCTGTCATAATAAATGATTCAACAAGGCTTAGATGGGATGCTCTACCTTTTGGAGGTGTTAAGTTCTCAGGCTTCGGAAGAGAGGGTATAAAATACGCTATTGAAGAAATGACCGAATTAAAGGTTATAGCTGCTACGCTTGGGTAGTTTTCTTGATTTCTTTTTCTACAAGAACTCTTTTCAATACCTTTCCTACCAAGCTTTTAGGTAATTCATCAGCAAATTCTATTTTCTTAGGGACTTTAAACGGTGCTAGTTTGTCCTTCAAGTAATTTATTATATCTTCCTCCTTTACTTTCCCTTTACTTTCTTCTTTCAAAACTACATACGCTTTGACGATCTCACCTGCTTCAGGATCTGGCACTCCTATCACTGCCGCTTCTTTAATTGCGGGGTTTTGGTATAATAATTCTTCTATTTCTCTAGGATATACTGAATAGCCCTTGTATTTTATTACTTCCTTCTTTCTGTCTACCACGTAGAAATATCCTTCTTCATCCATTTTGCCCATATCTCCTGTTCTAAGCCATAATATACCTCCATGTTCAAAGAAAACCATTTTATTCTCTTCTTCTTTACCCAAATATCCCTTCATTACCTGTGGACCTGCTATAACTATTTCTCCTAATTCTCCTACATTCAAGAATTCATTCTTATCAGGATGAGCAATGGCCGCTAATGTACTAGGTATAGGTATACCTATTGATCCTTCTTTATATTTTCCTTTTAGAGGATTCGCATGGGTTACAGGACTTGTCTCTGTCAATCCATAACCTTCTCTGAGTTTTCCTCCTGTAATGCTTTCGAACTTCTTCAATACTTCTACAGGTAAAGGCGCCGCTCCGCTTAGGCAATATTCTACAGTTTTTAGGCTGTACTTCTTAACCAAAGGAGAATTTATTATAGCTGTGTAAATCGTAGGGACTCCAGGAAATAAGGTGACCTTGTATTTTTGGATGTTTTCAAAAACAGCTTTCAAATCAAATCTAGGCATTAGCACGATTGTAGATGCTCTCAAAACTCCTGAATTTAATACCACTGTTTGCCCATATATATGGAAGAAAGGTAATACTCCTAAAATCACGTCTTTAGCCTCTCTAACTTCCCCGATCCAAGCCATTGTTTGATAACTATTAACCAGCAAGTTATAATGGGTTAAAACAGCAATCTTAGGTACTCCTGTGGTACCTCCTGTATTCATATACGCTGCAGGATCTTCTAGAGGATTTATTCTTTCTTCCTTAAACTTTCCTTCTTCTTTAAACAAATCCATGAATCTTAGCGTTTCAGAATCATATGTTATCTGAGGTTTTTCTTTGACTACTAAAGGATAAAGTAGTTTCTTGACCCCTGTTAAGAAATCTCTTATGCTTGTTACTATTACTTTTTTGAGCTTTGTCTTTGCCCTAATTTCTTTTAAATTATTGTAGAACAAATCTAGGACTATTGCTATTTCAGCTCCAGAATTGTTTAAAACATGCTCTAATTCGTATGGTTTGTAAAGTGGATTGATAGGGTTCACTATACCTCCCACTTTCAACGTAGCATAGTAGGATATGACGAATTGAGGAGAGTTGGGTAATATTAGACTTACCACAGTCCCTTTTTTAACCCCTAATTTCTGAAGAGCATAAGCGAATCTATCCGTCAATTCCTTAAGTTTTGAGTAAGTTATCTTATTCCCCAGGAAAATCAAAGCAGTATGTGAAGGATATTTAGAAGCAGCTTCATCCAAAATAGTATATAAGGGTTTTGGCTCTACCTTTACTTCACTCGGTACTCCTTCATCATAGAATTTAAGCCAAGGCTTTGATAGAATAAATTCTAAAACATTCTTTTGCATATAAAAAAATTATCAAAAATATATAAAAATTTAAGGGACTTTTAGTAAGTTATTTCTTACTTTTACTTCTCTAAGAATAGCTATGAAGATACTCTTAACAAAGGTACTTCTTGCATTTTGCCTTTCTCAACATGCCAGGCTCCGCAGAAGGTTAAACAATTTACAATATAAGTTCCTGGTTTATCAAGAGTTATGGTAACTTCTCTAGTAGCTCCTGCTGCGGCTGATAGTTGGCCTATTTGAGCTCCATCAGGACCAATTATGGCAAGAGCGTGTGGTGAAGGATAAGTATTGTTATTATGAAGTACTATCTTGACTCTATCTCCTACTTTAAACGTGGCGCCACTTGGCTTAACTATCCAGAATAGCTTTGCATCAGTTCCTTCTTTAATACCTTCGAATCCTACGTAAACGTCTATAGTACCAGCTACTGGCGGCGCGGTAGGAGTGAGTACGAAGTATGCCGCAACACCCGCTATCGCTATTACTACTACAACAATAACTATTAATAATGTTTTAGAAATCGCCTTTAAGTTCATACTTCAATATATTAGCTTAATTTATAAATCTAACTGAATAAAATAACTCAGTGCTGGAACTGAACTATTCAAAAGGTACTATAATATTAAGAGGAAATATTCCCGTTCGTTTGAAAGTTTTAGATTTCCTCGTCTTCGATCCTAGGATTAATGCATATAGATGCTTTGCATTTAAATATAGTGAACTGAAGAAGATTTTGCTTTCTAAAGCAATAGAACACATAGATAACGTGCTTAAACCAATAGAAGGGGAAATTCGCCAAGTTAAAGAATTTGAACTTAAGGATTATCAAGAAGAAGCAATAGAAGCTTGGAATATGAACGATAATAAAGGAATAGTAGTTTTACCTACGGGAACAGGAAAAACCTATGTGGGGTTGACTGCGATCTCTACTTTGAAAGTTCCTACTTTAATAGTAGTTCCTACTTTAGAGCTCATGGATCAGTGGTATGCAAAGATCAAAGAATATTTCAACGCTAGCATAGGAAGATTTGGAGGCGGTTTCAAGGAATTAGAGTTCATAACGGTAATAACCTATGATTCAGCTTACATAAACGCTGAACTACTAGGTAACAAATTCTTATTGATAATCTTCGATGAAGTCCATCATTTACCAAGCGAAGGTTATAGACAAATAGCTATGCTGAATGCTGCTCCTAACAGGCTTGGTTTAACTGCTACTCCTGAAAGAGAAGATCAAGCTCATGAATTGTTACCTAGTTTGGTAGGAGATGTTGTTTATAGGAAGAGCGTGATGGAGATGAAAGGAGAGCATCTTTCTCCCTTTGAGATCGTGAGGTATTACGTAGACTTGAATGAAGAAGAGAGAAGGCGTTACGAAGAATTGAGGAAGAGATTCAAAACATTCTTCGAAGAGCATGGTATTGAGATAAAAGGCATAGAAGACTTTTATCAAATGATACTGAGAAGCGGTAAAGATAAAAAGGCAAGAGATGCGCTTATATCATGGAATGAAGCTAGGAAAATAGCGCTTAACGCTTCTTCTAAACTTAAATTATTGGAAAGGATTTTAGAAAGACATAGAGGGGAAAGGATAATAATTTTCACCGAATATAATAGCTTTGCTAGAGAAATATCTTGTAAGTATTTGATACCTGAAATAACCTACAGGACTCCTGATAAAGAAAGAATGATCACAATGGAACAATTTAGAAGAGGGATCTATAAAGCGATCGTTACGAGTAAAGTATTAGAAGAAGGTGTAGATGTTCCAAGCGCAAATATAGGAATAATACTGAGCGGAAGCGGTAGCAAAAGGGAGTTCATTCAGAGACTTGGAAGAATACTTAGACCTATGAAAGGTAAAAACGCTATATTGTATGAGATTGTGACTAGAAATACAAGCGAAGTAAACATCTCTTACAGAAGAAAGAGGAAGCTTTTGAGTGAATTCTTAGATTAATGTTGCCCAGCGAGCTACTAAGAGTAAGGATAATAAGGAATGAGAGAATAGTGCCTATTTTCGCGGATTTAAGCGATGAAAACTTGTTTTTGGCAGATTCTTTGATAGAAGTTTACAACTCATGCATAGGAAAGAAAATGAAAGATCTCGAATCTTTGATTAGAGAAGAAGAAAGAAGGGCTGAAGAACTTGGTTATGATTTCAAACTTATAAGAGGTTTGAAGACCCTATTGAATAGGAAGATAATCTTTGAAGAATTCGATACGAAAATAGACCCTGTAAGGATAAGGAATTTAGTTTTTACAACGTGCAATGAGCTTTTTAATGGTGCTTGTATTAACGAAGAAGAAAGGAATAAGGTCTTTTATTTGGTGGCTGAGAAGCTAAGGTTAGATCCTGAAACTGTTCAAAAAACCTTTTATTCTATTTTTGATGAAGAAAAGAAGATCAAGGATTTCCCTAAAATTAGCGCTGAAGAGCTTTTAAAGGAATACAATTTGTCTTTACTTCAAACTTTACTCTTCAAATGCGTTAAGCTTTACGTAGATCTTCAGATCTCAGGGCATGAAATGAGGAGGAT
>JBEPYP010000014.1:0-11516 GCA_041641355.1 Thermoproteota archaeon
GGATTGCCTCCTTTAGATAAAGCTTTTTAGCAAACTAAGAGCTTTTTACGGGCCCAATGGGATTCGAACCCATGCCATTGGCTCCGAAGGCCAACGCTCTGTCCTGCTAAGCTATGGGCCCTAAAAATTATTATTTAAAGCATGGCTTAAATCTTAGTAGGTTTATTAAAAAGTAAGGAGTATAAGCTTACTATGATTAAGAGAATTAGAGAAGATATATTATTTCATAACACTGTGGATTTATGGATAAGTTATTGTGAAGCATATAATGTAGAATGGAATGATACGGATGCTTATTTAGCTTTCATAGAGTACTTGAAATCTCTAAACATAATGATGACACCTATGAATCTATGCATAAAAGAGACAGGAGGGCTATATGAAAGGGGTAAGAAGAAAGCAGATTTCCTTGATAAATTAAGCAAGCTGAAGGTTAGTAGGCCTGTATATGTGGTAAAGCATGATGAGAAATTAAGATTGTTGCTTGGTGAATATTTCTCTAAGAAACGATGAGCTTTCTTAGGGACTTATCCAAGTCTTTCTTGAATGCTATAAACAAGTTAAAGGGTAGTACTGGCGATGAGGTTTCCCTTAGGGAGTTCATAAGAGAAATTCAACGAATTCTTCTCAGAGCCGATGTCAACGTAAACCTAGTTTTAGAACTAAGTAAGGAGTTGGAAGATAAAATAAAGGAAGAACCTCCAAAGGGTTTCACTAAGAAGGATTTAATACTCAAGCAGCTTTATGACGGTTTAATAGAATTACTAGGAGGGAAAGTTAAGCATAGACTCGAGCTTAACCCTAGTTCTTTGAACGTAATAATGTTTGTAGGTATCCAAGGAAGCGGTAAGACAACAACCGCTGCCAAGTTAGCCAATTATCTGAAGAAGAGGAATTATAAGGTTGGGCTTATATGTGCTGATACATATAGATTGGGTGCATATTATCAGCTAAGCCAACTAGCTGAGAAAATAGGCGTTCCTTTTTACGGTGATTTGAATTCCAAGGATTCTATTGATATAGCGCTGAGAGGGATTAAACATCTTTCCCCTCAATGTAATGTCATCATCATAGATACTGCAGGAAGGCATAAGAACGAGCAAAGCTTGATCGAAGAGATGAAACTTCTAGCAGAAAAGGTAAATCCTTCGCATGTAGTCCTCGTGATAGATGCGACGATAGGCCAATCTGCATATAATCAAGCCAAAGCTTTTAATGAAGCAACCAAAATAGGGAGCATAATACTCACCAAATTAGACGGTTCTGCTAGAGGAGGCGGTGCTATAAGCGCAGTTAAGGCTACGAACGCAAAAATCATATTTGTAGGTACTGGGGAGAAGATAGATGAGTTTGAAGAGTTTGATGCGGTATCGTTCGTAAATCAACTCCTAGGCTTAGGGGATTTGGATTTACTTTCTAAAAAGATAGAAGAAGCTAGGATTGAACAAAGGATAAAAACCGAGAGATTTCTGAGTGGGGAATTCACCTTGAAAGAGCTGGTAGAACAAATAAGTGAGATCAAAAAACTAGGACCCTTGAGTAAATTATTATCTCTAATACCAGGTTTTTCATTAGATCTTCCAGAAAGTACTCTTAAAGAAGCAGAAGCTAACTTGAAGAAATGGCAGGCGATCGTAAATTCGATGACTAAGGAGGAATTGGGTAATCCCAAGGTATTGGACAAATCAAGGATGAGGAGAATAGCAAGAGGAGCTGGGGTTGATGTAAAGGATGTAGAAGCACTTTTAACTTCTTATAATACGATAAAGAAGAATATAAAAAGATTTAAGCGATTAGGTTTTCATGTACCAATTAGATAAAAAAATAGATAAATTATCTGCAATTTTTAATTTTTATTATATATGTCCAATTTGCATATCTAGACTTTTTTATGATAAAAACATTAAATATTCCCCTATCAAGTTTGGGAAAATTTTGCTTAAAAAATATATCGAAAAAGCTTCTGATAAATCTTTTTTTAAAGAAAGTAAGCTTAAAACTTGTTATTTATGCAATAATATTTTATTAAAAATTAAAAAAATTGTTATACAGATTGTTGATAGATTAGAATTTTATGACTTCTCCACTTTTAGCGTAGGTATTAAAATATCTGAAAAGTTAATAGCTAGAGAGGACAGAATTCGTTCCCGGTTTGAAATAACAAGCGGTTTTTCACTTAAGAGTTTTTTTAATTTCACAGTCTCAAAGCTATTAGAGAGGATTTTGAAAAAGAAGGCTGTTTCTTTAGAACCAGACATTAGGATAATTTATGATTCATTGAACGATATAATAGAAATCATTCCTTCAGCTATATACATCTATGGTAGATACTTAAAGTTGAAGAGGAACATCAGACAAACAAGGGAATATTGTAAATTCTGTAAAGGTAGCGGTTGTATGGAATGCAGATATTCAGGATATACCGAAGATCCTTCCATCGAAGGATTTATTCTTGAAGAGTTCACGAAAAGATTTCTTGGAGATTCCAGTGTTTTGCACGCTGCAGGTAGAGAAGATATAGACGTAATAACAATCAACACTGGAAGACCTTTCGTGGTCGAGATAAAAAGACCTATTAAAAGAAACGTAGATCTAAAAGAAATAGAAAATTCCTTGAATGAAAAAAATGAAGGCTTCGTTTTGATAAAGAATCTAAGATATGTTAAAAGAGAAGTTATGGAAAAAATAAACGTTTTTTCTAGGTACGATGAAAAAACTTACAGACTTTTGGTCGAGTTCAAAGGTGATTTCAACAAAAAAATGCTCGAGAATTTAGAGAAGGAATTTACGAACAGAGTAATAGCTCAAAGAACTCCCTTAAGGGTCCTGTATAGAAGGGTGGATAAGGTAAGGTATAAAACTATCTACGAAATGAAGGCTAGAAGAATAGATGAGCGTAGAGTGGAGTTTTTGATACGTTGTCAAGGAGGGCTTTATATAAAAGAGCTTGCTCATGGAGATCAAGGAAGAACCATTCCCAGTATTCATTCGGTGTCAGGAATACCTTTAGAAGTCATATCGCTCGATGTTGTTTCTATTGCGCCTGAGCTTGAGAAGAGGCTTGGGCTTGATTAAAAGCCCTGTATTTTATGAGGTGCTCTTTTGTGGTGATTATTTGTTTTTTCTTACTACCTAGAGTTACCTCTACTATGAGAGCTTTACCTCTTTTGCCTATTATCTTCCCCACTCTACCTTGGTATCTTTTATGGGGTGCAGTTCTCATGTTTATAGGGTTTATATTTATGTGTACAAGTTCTCCTATTTCATAATTTAACATGTATTGTGATAATCCTTTTCTTGCCCTTCTTTCAGAGAATAGTTTGCGCATTCTCTTTCTGTATCCTTTTGTAGCCGGCATAGTTCTAATTTAAATAGATATACTTTTATTTTTTTAATCTTAAAAAAGAGTAATGAAGATCATCTCTTATAAGGATATAAGCTTAGCAGAAGCCTTAGAATTATTAGAGAAAAGGCTCTCTGAAGGGGAAGTGAACGAAAACCAGAAAAAAATGTATGAGTATTTGAAGAGATTTTCAAAAATAAACGCTGAAAGAGCTAGGGAGTTAGTAGATAAGTTAACTAGCGAGTTGAACTTACCAAGGTCTGATGCGGTTCAAATCGTTAACATAATGCCTACAAATTTAGAAGAATTGAGGAATATTTTACAGAGCGATAGATACTATACTAACGAAGAGCTCAAGAAGATCTTAGAGATAATTAAGGAATAAGATAATGTCGTTTCATTTAAAGAAGAAGTATTATTATGAAGAGTTTGCTGTAGTCCTTAGTTATAACATACCTGCAAGGTATGTTAAAGAAAAGAAAACTATCCGCTACCCAATTAGGATTAAAGAGATATATTCCCAAGCACTAGGTAGGGACTATTTTACCCTTTTGGAAATAGTCACCGATCCCAATGTAATTTTACAAAAGGAAGAAGATGTATACATAGGCAAGGGCAGTCCTAAGGTGAAAAGGGTTAGTGCAAGGTTGTTATTCGATGAGCTTGTGGATGAGGCTAAAATAACTTTAGATAACGCTTTAAGAAAGATAATAAACGAAGATGAGAAGAAATTCGTAGACTTCTTTAACAATGCAGGTCCTGCATCGCCTAGGGTTCATTCTCTTGAAATGCTACCTAGAATAGGGAAGAAAACGGTGGAAAAAATATTGCACGAAAGGAATATTAAAGCCTTTGTCGACTATGAGGACATAAAAAAACGTGTAGGGATTTCAAATTTGGAGGATATTCTGTTCGAGCGTATAAGAATGGAAATAACATCGAAGGAAAAACTTAGTTATTATCTTTTCGCTAAAGGTATACAAAATACTATCGAGGAAAGATCTTCTGTATAATTTTTAGATACGGAATATTTAGATAAGGAATAACTTAAAATTATGAATACTTAGGTCTTCATCAAGAAAAATTTCACTATTACTTTATCCTAGAAATGAATTTATAGTCCATGACTTGCCAAACTTCAACTTCCATTCCAGGTGCAAGTTTATCTGCAAGTTCTTGTGGTTTGCTTACTTCATAGAATTCATACGTATTTAAATCCATTAACTGAACAGTCTCTCTGGTTACATTAACTACTTGTGCATATTTCTTTTCTATTATGGGCACGTTGACTTGGGCATCTGAAGGAACTGTTAAAACCTTCTTTGAACTGTCTATTACGCTTATACCTACTATTCTGACTTTGGTAGAACCGTGTTTTCCTGTCTTGGATTTCTCCACTTCTACAACTTTACAAGGTGTATCGTCTATCACGATGTATGATCCTTCTTTTATAGCCCCTGCTTCTGTTATCTTAACACTCATAAACTAATACTCTAACTAGTACTATTAAACCTTTAAAACAAATTAATATTCTAAAACAATAATGCTCAATGGATTTCGGCATAATAGCTAAGCTAGATACTTCTTCGATAAAAATAGCTGAGAATCTCCTCCCCTTATTGCGGGGCAATAATTTATATCTTGAAAAGAATTTGAAAGATTTCCTGAAAGATGGAAAATCCTTGGAAGAAGCTGATAAGTTAGATTATATAATCTGGATAGGTGGCGATGGCACCTTGTTAAAATATGTCAATATAATCAGTAGATTCAAAGAGGCAAAATTACTGGGAATAAAAACTGGTGGCATCGGTTTTTTATGTGAAATATCTCCTAAGGAAATTGAAGATTCTTTGAGGCTTTTATTCGCAAAAAAATATTTGGTAGAGGAAAGAAAACTTTTGGAAGTAAGATTCCAAGGAATCTTAAAATATGCTCTTAACGATGTGCTTTTTTTCGTTAGCATTCCAGGAAAAACTTCGCTTTTTTCGGTATCTAAGGATGATTTAGAAATCTTCAAAGGTAAATGCGATGGCATCCTGGTGTCCACTAGCTTAGGTTCAACTGCTTACTTAGCTAGCACTGGAGGGCCTATCATAGATCCTTCCTTGGATTTGGTAGTGGTGAATCCTATGAATCCTTTGAAATGGGGTAGTAGAGCTTTCGTGTTGCCTTTCCACTCTAAGCTAAGGATATATTCTGAACAGGATTTCAAGTTGGTGATAGATGGTAATCTAGTTTATGACTTGAAAGTAAATGAGAAGGTGGATTTGAAGGGTTCGGAGGAGAAATTACATTTTGTAAGATTCAAAGAAAGCTTTTATGAAAAGGTCAAAACGAGAATGATAGAAAATGTTTGAAGAATCTTTCGTAGTAGATACGGGCTTTTTTTTAGGCAATTTTAATCTCCCTTCTAAAAAAATTTATACCGTAGAGAGCGTATTGAAAGAACTCAAGAGTTTGAAGGCTAGATTAAAGTTTGAAGCATCATCCCCAATCATCTATAAGCCTTCGAAGAGTACGATTGAAAAGATAAAATATGAAGCAGAAAAATTAAACGAAAAAAATCTGTCTTCAACTGATATAGAGTTGCTTGCCGCTGCCTATGAGTTATCCAAAAAAGAAAATGCAATATTATTGAGCGATGATTTTTCAGTTCAAAATCTTGCTAAGCACTTGAATATAAACTTCGAATCAATTTCGGGCAAGAAGATAAAGAGGAAAGTAGTTTGGGTTTACTATTGCAAAATTTGTAATAGTGAAATTGAATTTGGAGAAAAGAAATGTAAAATTTGTGGAAGTGAAGAGATCTCGAGAAAACCTTCTAAAAACACCTGATTGGCTTTTAGAGATTTTTAAAAAGACTTTTAAAGAGGAATATTTAGAGGCTCTTGAAAGTCTTCAAAGTCCAACTAGAAGATATTATCTAAGAGTGAATACTCCAAGGATCACTCCTGAAGAAGTTATAGCTTTACTCAAAGAAGAAGGAATAACAGCTTACAAAGATGAATTACTTGAAGACGCAATATACATAGAAGGCTATGAAGAAAACGACCCTGAACTTTTAGACTCTTTAGTTTTCGCTAAGCTAGATGCTGCTGAAAGTGCAAGTGAAGGAGCTGATCTGTATAGGCCTGGAGCCATTTCCATCAAAAACGCAGAAAAAGGTTCAAGGGTTAGCGTAGTAACAAGCGATTTAGCAGTAGCATGCGAAGGAGTTTTGATGATGGATCAAGAAGAATTCTTTAAATCTTCCAAAGGATTGGTGGTTAAGAACTTAAAACCTAGGTTCAAACGGCCTTCAGCTAGATCATTGAAGGCTTTTCAAAGAGGTTTCATTTATCCTCAGTCATTACCTTCGATAGTTACAATACATGAGCTCAATCCTAAGGAAAATGAGGTCATTATAGATATGTGTGCTTCACCGGGAGGTAAACTGTCTCATATAATCGCCATGACTAAAAACAAGGCTAAGATAATAGCCTGCGACAAGTCTGAGAATAAAATTAGAAGGATAAAAGAAACTTTAAGCTTACTTAATCTTCCTGAGCCGATTTTGTTGAAGACAGACTCTAGATATCTTGATTTAGAATTAGGAAAAGACATCGCTGATAAGATAATCTTGGATCCTTCTTGTACTAACTATGGTTTGAGACCGAGGATCACCTTCAACATTCCGAGGAAAGATCCTGTTGCTTATGCATCTTATCAAAAGTCTTTGCTTAAGGCGGCTTATAACTTGCTTAAAGTAGGTGGAATATGTTGCTATAGTGTATGTACTATAACAGAAGAGGAGACCAAGGGAATTTTGGAATATGCGATTGAAGAGCTGAAGATGGACCCCTTACTTTTGAATTTTACAGAAGAAAAGGAATTCATCCACATATTCAAGCCACATAAAGAAGATACCCCTGGCTTCGCTATTTTAAAGCTCAAGAAAGTTAGATAGGTTTATAGATGCGTTAGATCATCTTTTATCGATGAATGAAAGGATAAGAGGTAATGCTTGGAAAATAAATTGGCAACTATGGAATAAAGAAACTTTTGAGAAAGCAAAGAAAGAAAATAAATTGATTTTACTGAGCTTAGCCGGTGTATGGTGTCATTGGTGCCATGTAATGGATGAAACTACATATTCTGATGAAGAAGTCATCAAACTCATAAATGAGAATTTCATACCTATAAGAGTTGACGTAGACGAAAGGCCAGATATAAGTGAAAGATATAACTTCGGTGGCTATCCGACCTTTGCTTTTTTAACAAACGAAGGGGATGTAATCACAGGAGGCACTTATGTTCCGCCTCAACAGTTCAAAGAAATCTTAAAGGAAATAATAGAGATATCAAGGAATAGGGATATCAAAGAATTGCTCGCTTCTCCTGTTACAAAGAAAAAAGAAATCAAGAAAACTAATCCCAGTGAAAAGATCATATGGGATGCGGTTGATATTTTGATCTCTTATTTTGATGAAAGCTATGGAGGTTTTGGGATAGAGCCTAAATTTCCTTTATGTGAACCATTACTCTTTTTAGCTCATATGTACGAGCTCGTTGGTAAGGAGGGTTTTAGAGTGATGGTAAGTAAAACTTTAAAAGGAATGATAAATGGTTTATTCGATCAAGTAGAAGGAGGTTTCTTTAGATATAGTGTCACTAGGGATTGGAGAACACCCCATTATGAGAAGATGCTAGAAACTAATTCTAACATCCTCAAGCTTCTTTCTTATTCTTATTATCTCTTTAAAGAGCCCCAGCTAAAGGATATTGCAGAAAAAACCGCTGAATATCTTCTCAATAATCTAAGAGATAAGGAATCAGGTCTGTTTTATTCAAGTCAAGATGCGGATGAAACGTATTATTCTTTATCTCTTGAGGAAAGGAGGAATAAAGAAAAACCTTACATTGACAGGAATTTGTATTCCTGTAAGAATGCTCTTTGCGCTGAAGCTTTCTTTTACGCTGGCATTTGTCTTGAAAGGAAAGATTATCTAGAAATTTCCAAGCAAGTGCTTGATAGGTTAATCGCAGATTTCTACTCCCAAGAAGGTGTTTTGCATTCAAAACATATTAATAAAAGTTTCTTAGACGACAACGTCCATCTTCTCAATCTTTTGCTAATGTTTTACAGTTATGATCTAGATATCAGTCTTTTAACGAAAGCCTATGAGATAGCTAAGATAGTTATAAAGGATTTCAGCGACGAGAATGGATTATTGATGGACAGTAAGCGTTACGAGGACATAGGATTACTTAAAGAAGCATATAATCCAATAAATGAAAACTCCTTATCCATGAAGATCTTCTACGTCTTAGGTGAGTTGATCAATTCTGAAGAATTGAAGCAAAAGTCGATCGAGTATTCTTCAATACTATCTTCGGATTATCAAAAGTATAGCATATTCGTAAGTCCTTTCGCAGATTCCTTACTTTCCATCTTGAACCCCATAGAAATAAGGCTTGTATTCGATAAAAAAGAAAATGCTAAAAAAATAATCGAAGAGACTAAGATCATCCTGCATCCGCAGGTTTACTTTAAGTTCATAGATTTCAACTCAGAGAAAGCAAAAGCTGAGTATAATAAAGAAGGCGTCTATGTATGCATTGGTAATGTTTGTTATCCTCCTGTAGAGAACGGTCAAGATTTGCTGAGTTTGGTGAAGAAAATAACTAAGGACTCGTTGAAGATTTAAGTTAAACTAATAAATTTTATTTGTGCAAGGCTACAAATGGTGGAAGAATGAATTCCCAGATGTAAAATTCAAGAAATCAAAATCTTTACTCCATAATTTTCAAACAAAAGAAATAGATGGAAAAGGATTGGCTATAAATCCCTACGTGGGGTGCCAGCATAGGTGTCTATATTGTTATGCTACCTACGATTGGTATCCTGATTTTTATGATACTATTTACGTTAAGATCAATGCTAAATCCGTTTTGAAAAGAGAACTCCCATTGTACGGGTCTAAAGAACCTGTGATGATAGGCTCTTCTACTGATTCGTATCAAGTAGTTGAATTGAAGTTCAGAATTACTAAAGAGATAATAGAAACTTTACAACAATACAATGTAGCTTATTATATCTTCACCAAATCAACTGCTGTGTTAGTAGACAAGGAGCTTCACGCTCGGTACAAATCCAAGTGTTTCATAGTTTGGTCGCTTACCACTTTGGATGAAGAGGTTAAAAGGAAGATAGAGCCCTTCGCTGCTTCTGCAGAGAGCATTCTTAGAGCTATGAAGAAAATGAGAGAGGAAGGGATAGTTTGTGGAATAAACATAGATCCGATAATGCCTGGAATAAACGATGATAAGAAGATGTTAGAAGAGCTAATTGATAGAGCCAAGGAGGCTGATTGCTGTTTCATCTCTGCTGGAATATTAAGACTTAGAAAAGATATTTGGGAAAGAATGAAGGCTTTCTTTAAGAACGAAAATCCAAGCCTAATAGAGCTATATCACAAGCTATACTTCGAGAATATTAGAAAATCCGGTTGTTATCTATTAGCCAAGGAAGAATATTGTGAAGATATCTTGAATTATATAGAAGAGAAGTGCAAACTTAAAGGAATATCTTTCGGATTACCTTTCAACGTACCAGGTATAGAGAGTTCATGTTACTTGAACTATGATAAACAAAGATCCCTTTTAGAATATTGCTATGGCTAAGCAAGTTAGAGCACATCTTTTCATAGAAGGTATAGTACAAGGTGTATTCTTTAGAGCGTTTACCAAATCTGTTGCACAACAACACGGAGTTAAAGGTTTCGTCAGGAATTTACCTGATGGAAGAGTAGAAGCTGTATTGGAAGGTAAAGAAGAAGATGTCTTGAAAGTAATAGAGAAATGCAAACAAGGCCCTCCTGGCGCTTTCGTTGTTGATATTAAAATAATATGGGAAGAATATAAAGGAGAATATAAAGATTTTAAAATAATATATTGATTTGAGAAAGCTTATATAACTTGTTTTCGATTTAATCACATGCTTGAAGAAACAGGAATATTTATAGAAGAAGACTTCGACTACGCACATTTCATACCACAACATCCTACTTGTTTTCCCTTGCATGGTCATACAGCCAAATTAGAGATAAGATTGAAAGGTGAGAAGAAGGAATTGGATATGATCCTAGATTTCGGGGAACTTAAGAAGATGGTTAGAAATGCGCTAAAAGTTCTTGATCATAAACTCATTGTTTCTAAGAAATACGTTAAAGAAATAAACGAAGGACTGGTCACCATTCAGTACGACAAATTTTTAGTGAGGGCTCCTGTAGAACATATTTATTTATTGGAAAATGAGGTTACTTCAGAGAATCTATCAGAAGAAGTTTGTAGGATCTTGACAGAAATCCTTCCGTCTAATATACATGAGATAGAAGTGAGGATATATGAAGGAAATAGAAAGGGAGCTTTCATCAATAGAACAAGAAAATAAATCTTGTATTCTTTTATTCTCAGGAGGCATCGATTCTACCATACTTTTATTCATGCTCAAAAAATTAGGTTACAAGGTAATTTCGCTTACAATAAATTACAATCTAAGGAATCCCAAGGAAATTCGAGCATGCAGAATTCTTTCAGACCTTGCAAAAGCGGATAAACTTATAGAAATAAACCTAGATTTCTTGAAGGAGATAAAAGAAATATCCAACGAGGTTTCAAACAGTTTAGTTACAGAGATTTCATCAGAACTACCCAGTTATTACATACCAGCGAGAAATATGGTATTCATATCCATAGCGACTTATTTTGCGGAATATTTCGATTTCCGATTTATATTCACGGGTCATGTGAAGCCAGATTCCAATTTGCTTATAGATGCAAACGATGATTTCCTAGAAGCTATAAATAATATTGTAAGAAAAGGATCGTATGTTGGTAAAAAAGGCAAATTGAAGGTGATGTTTCCTTTTTCGAGAATGGATAAGGAAGAATTGGTGGAATTGGCCTTAAAATATGAAGTCCCCGTCGAGTATACATGGAGCTGTCATGGCATAGGTGAAGTTCATTGTGGTCAATGCAGAGGTTGTTTGGATAGAAAAGCTTTCATGGATAAGTATCATGAAAAAATAAATAGACGATGAGCTATAACTTTTAAAGCTATGCACATTGATTTATCCAAGGTCAATGACGTACATGAAGAACCTAGAGATCAGCTCATTCTTGCAGGCGTTGC
>JBEPYP010000015.1:0-11201 GCA_041641355.1 Thermoproteota archaeon
GTTACAGCCAAAATGCTGAGTTAGCCAGGGAAGTATATCATACTGAAAAGGACGTTTATGAGTTCATACTTCCTGAATCAGTATATGGTTATTCTAAGGTAATAGAATGTGCATTAAAGGCTATAGATAACATGGTTGAGATCAAAGAAGAACAAAGCTACTATTTCATGGTTTCAGAATCTAAGGTTGTTGGGCCTTTCATACTGGCCTTAGCCCAAGCAATTCTACTTTTACCTCTTTATGCAAGAGCCGTGTTTTCATTTAGTTCAGTGAGGAAAGAAAGTCTAAAGGAGTTGGTCAGTTATCTTTTTGTCTTTTTAGCCCTTCTTGCCTCATACGCTTTTGCTAAATCATTGCCTTTTATAGGTATCATGCCTTATTATGAGTTGTATCCTCCTCCACCTAGGCATCCCTTATTATATCAACCTAATTACCTAGCCATGTCCCTTTGGTTTTTTGTGACCGCTTTATTGCTCTACTTAGCTTTGAAATTCACTAGTAAGTTTAAGTATGAGAAAGCCTTGGATTTCAATTTCATAATCCTTGCTATATTATCGATAATCGCGTTGTTATACAATTCATTTGCTGCTACGCTCCTTTTCTTACCTGCAGCTTATTCATGGATTTTTGTGGATTTCAGAACGAGTCTTAAAGGAAAGATAGCAAACATCTTCTTAATACTTTTAGGCGGTTTAGTTGTATATCTGCTTGTATATGTTTATTCTCAAATGATCTTGCTAGACCCGTTTTTGATGCTTTGGTACTTATTCATGGGGGTATCTTACAATTTGTTCACTCCAATAAGCATGATACTTTATATTTCTATATTGACAGTGGGAATTAGATTGTTATTTGTATCTTTAAAAGATAATTTCTAAACTTTTCTTAGATATTAATTTTTGAGTTTTTATCCTATTTTAGTTGAAATTTTTTCTATTATTGAGAATAAATAAAAGACATATTAAGCCATTAATACTGTATAATATAATGCAAGATTATAATTATTAAATATTTTTGTTTGTAATTTAATAAGAAACATTTGATGAATTATTATTATTTAGCGAATGTAAATTAGGATATTTTAGCTCTGGGTACGATGAGCTTGCCTTTCTCAATCAAAGAACAAGAACATTTAGCTACTACAGTTTCTTCATGTTTTGATGCCCATTTTAATAAAGGCAATATCGCTTTTCTTAATTCTTTTCCTTCTTTAGTTAGACTGTATTCAACTCTAGGGGGCTTTTCATTGTAATATTTCCTTTTGACCAATCCTTCGCTCTGTAATTCTTTGAGTAGATAGGAAAGCATCTTAGGTGTTATAGGACTTAATTCTCTGAGAAGTTCATTGAATCTGCATTTTCCATGATTTCCTAACTCGTTTATTATCAGTAAAGACCATTTCTTTGCTATTAAATCTATTACACCTTCAAGAGGACATAGACAAACCACGTTATTTTTCTCGGCCATTACTATACTTCAGTAAACTGGCCCCTTTAAATACTATATTTTTTATAGCATTTGCGATGCCTGGAGAATACGATTTAGTTATAATAGGGAATGGGACTGCTGCTTTTGCTGCAGCGATAAAAGCAAGCGAGTTAAGCGAAGGGAATGCGAAAATACTTATGATAGGCAAGGGTCCTATAGGAGGGACTTGTGTCAACGTCGGTTGTATACCCTCGAAATATCTGTTAGAGCTCTCCCACGAATATTTCTACTCAAAAATGAAGAAATTTGAAGGATTGGAACCTTCACAATTTAAGTTAGATTTTAAGAAGGCTATGCAAGGCTTAAGGGATTTTGTGTCTAATCTAAGAAGGGAAAAATACGAAAACGTAATAAAAGCATATAGCAACGTTGAATACATTGAAGGTAAGGCTACTTTTTCTTCCCCAAATGAAGTAGTTGTTGAAGACAGGAAATTCAAAGCTAAGCATATCATAATAGCAGTTGGCTCGAGACCTTCTTTGCCTAATATTGAAGGGCTAAAAGAAGCAGGTTATCTAGATAGCAACAGCGTTTGGTCTATTGAAGAGCTTCCCAATAGTATAGCTATAATAGGCGGAGGGGCTATAGGTTTAGAACTGGGTCAAGCTTTTTTGCATCTAGGTTCAGAGGTCAAAGCGATAGAAGCTTTGGACAGAATAGCTCCTGTTGCTGAACCAGAGCTTTCTCTAGCTCTTCAACAAATATTGGCTAAAGAGGGCATGTCCTTCTATTTAAAAGCTAGGATAAATTACGTCAAAAAACAAGGTGAAAAGAAAGTCCTCGAAGTCATAACTAGTAAGGGGAAGGAAATCTTAGAAGTAGATGAAATACTAGTTGCCACTGGAAGAGTACCCAATACAAACGATCTAAGACTAGATAGGGCCAAAGTAGAAACAGATAGCAGAGGTTTCATAATAACTAACGAGAAGATGCAGACGAGCAATCCTAAGATATATGCCGCAGGAGATTGCGTATCTAAAAAAATTATGCTAGCGACCTTAGCTGCCAGAGAAGGCGTTGTGGCTGCTAGTAACATATTCGGTTTGAAATCTAAGATGGAATATGAATCTGCGCCTCAAGTTATATTCACCAAACCTCAATTAGCATCGGTAGGCTATTTAGAGCAAGAATTCATGAAGAAATACGGTTCTTGTAGTTGTAATACGATTGGTTTAGAGAATGTGCCTAAGGCTATTCTACTCAATGAAACTGAGGGATTGATAAAGATAGTGATAAATCCTGCAAACGGCAAGCTCGTTGGTTTACACGTACTTGCACACTTAGCTTCAGAATACATAATCGAAGGAGCTTTAGCAATAAAGCTAGGCTTGACCATCAACGATATTATCGAAACGGTTCACGCTTTCCCCACGCTTTCAGAAAGCATAAAGATAGCGGCTCAATCTTTCTTGAGGGATGTTAGAATGATGAGTTGCTGCGTAGAATGATTAACCTATTTCTCTTTTAGAACTAGCAAGATAGAAGGCATTATAATACTCAAAGCGATGGAAATGATGAAAAAATTGCTTGGGCCTAGGAAGAGGAAGACCAACCCTCCTAATATCCCTCCTAAGGTTCTGAATATACCTATGAGCAAATTTATATTCGAGACAGAAGTCGCTCTTTCATAGGAATTACTATACATCGCTGAATAAGAAAACAAAGGTATCCATAAAAATAGCCAAAAAGGAAGTGAATACAATACAGCAAATACTAATATGTTATCAGTGATGTAGAGCAAAATATAGTAAGTAGGATAATATATCGAGCCTATAAGGATGACTTTCTTAATTCCAAGCTTATCGATAAGTTTTCCTACATAAGGCGAGGCTGCTATTCCTGTCACCGTAGATATTGCGTTTATCAATCCCCATTCTACGATTCCTCCTTTTAAATAGAATATGTAATACGCTGGTACGATTGAGAAAAATATAGCTGGGGCTATGATTATCGAAGAAGAAAATAATCTAAAAAAGTTTGTCTTCGTTATGACATCTAAAAGATTAAGTTTTTTAGGATTTTCATTAAATATTCTTTCTTCTTTGAACTTGAACATCCATAAAGAAATGACCATTCCTAATATGCTCTCAAGAATCGTGGATAGTTCAAAGCCTAATATTTCAATAATATAACCGAAGAAAATACTTCCCAAGAAGTATCCTAGGTTTATGAACAAAAATACCTTACCTACAGAAGTACCTATCTTCTTGCTTCTTTCAGTTTCATAGGATATTATTAATGGCTGACCTATCTGGATTATCGCAGAGGATATTATAATTGTAGCTAGTATGAATATCCTTTCGTCGATGAAAGTAGATGAAAGTAACAATAACGATCCTATCAAGATCGCTATGCTTGCGTATTTTATTCTGTATCCGCTTCTATCGGAAATAGGAGCTATGAATATAGGAGCTATTCCCGTGGAAAAAGCCGCCGCAGCATATATCAACGCAGTAGCCAGTATTCCTGTGATCTCATAGGCGTAAATTGATAGAAAGATCAATGGGTAGGTTATGAGGAAACCATAGAATGTATATATGATTTCTAAGAAATTGTTAAGGATAAATCTTTGTACCTGCATTTCCTTCTATTGCACTTAAAATCTTATTGGTCGAAGTTATTATTGCTTCTCCTTTAGAATCTTCGAGGAATTTGATGCAGGCTAATATTTTAGGTTCCATGCTTCCTTCTAGGAAGTGTCCTTCTCTTAAGTATTTTTTGGCTTCATTTACGCTCATCGAATAGATGTCTTCCTCGTTTTCTTTCATAAAGTTTAATTTAACTCTATCTACATTGGTTGCTATCAATAACAAATCGCTTTTCAATTCTTTAGCTAAGATTGCGCTGGTCAAGTCTTTATCTATTACTGCTTCGACCCCTTCTATCAAACCTTCTTCATTAACTACGACGGGAATTCCTCCACCACCACAGGCTATGACTATTCCTTCTTCGGCCAACTTCTTTATCGCTTCTATTTCGATTATCTTTATAGGTTCAGGAGAAGGAACAACTCTTCTGTAACCTACTTTATCGCCAAATGTCACTTTTTTCATCAAATATCCTTTCTTTTCAGTCAATATCTTAGCTTCTTCCTCGCTATACAAAGGTCCTATGGGCTTTTTCGGATTCAAAAAACTTTCGTCATCTCTTCTCACAACAACTCTTGAAAAGATCACGAATACTTTCTTCTTATTTCTCAAAGCTTTTTGAAGTAAATCTTGTATTCTATATCCTATCTGTGCTTGCGTCATCGCGACTAAGACATGAAGAGGTTCTCTATAACCTAACATTTCTTGTTGTAACAACAATCTACCTATTTGAGGTCCATTTCCATGAGTTATAGCTATTTCATAACCTAATTCTGATAATCTTGCTATTTGCTCACATACCTTATCCAATCCTTCATAGTTCTCGCTAATAGCGTTTCCTCCAATTGCAATCGTTATTCTTCTCATTGAATAAAATTAATTACGCTCTTGATGGTTAAAACGTTTTGAGATTCCAACTGGTTAAGCTTTTCTATCCGTATCACTAGAATAGATGGATGACAAGTCAAATTTCAATATTAAAAAGCCTCGATGCTGCTTTCAATCCTAAAACTGTAGCTGTTATAGGAGCTAGCGGTACGCCAGGTAAAATAGGTTATACTATTTTCAACAATCTGATAAAAGGCAAGTTCAAAGGAAAAGTTTATCCAATAAATCCAAGTAGAAAATCAATATTAGGAAGAACTGCATATCCTAGTGTTCTTGATGCTCCTGAAAAAATAGATTTAGCTATAATAGCTGTTAGAGCTGAATTTGTAGAAAACGTCCTTCAAGACTGCATAAAAGCAGGTGTTAAAGTAGCTGTAATAATAAGCGCTAATTTCAGAGAAGTAGGCGGTGAGGGCGTAGAAAGAGAGGAAAGGTTGAAGAAGCTTATAAGGAATTCAAAGATAAGGGTACTAGGTCCTAATTGCTTAGGGATTTTCAACAATCAGAACGGTTTAGATACGCTTTTCTTTCCTGAAACTAGAATAGAGAAACCGAAACAGGGCAATGTATCAATAATTTCCCAAAGCGGCGCCGTGATGGCCATTCTATTGGATTGGTTTGCAAGAGAGAATATCGGAATAGCCAAAGGGGTCAATTTCGGCAACAGAATAGATGTAGACGAAGCAGAGCTGTTATATTATTTAACTTACGATGAAGAAACCAAAGTTATATTAGTCTATATCGAAGGTTTGGAAGAAAATAAAGGTAAGAAATTCATGGATGCATGCAGATTCGCTCTATTTCACAAGCCCGTAATAGTTCTTAAAGGAGGAAAAACTGAAGCTTCGAGTAAAGCTGTCATCTCGCATACAGGGGCTATGAGCGGTTCTTATACAATCTATAAAGCAGCTTTTAGACAAGTAGGTGTTCTAGAAGCTGACAATGTTCAAGAAATGCTAGATATGGCTAAAGCTTTGTTAATGCAACCTCTTCCTGAGGGCAAAAACGTGGCAGTAATCACAAATACAGGAGGCGTAGGCATTTTAACTGTAGACGCTTTAGAAGAAAGAGGTCTTAACGTCCCTGATCTTGATGAAGAAACAAAGAGTTTCCTTAGAGAGAATTTGCCTCCAGCATCTTCTGTTAGAAATCCTGTAGACATGACTGGTGAAGCTACGGCTGAACATTATAGAATCGCTATAGAGAAAATAGCTAAATTGGACTATATTCATTCTTTGGTAATCTCTCTTGGGTTCTATGTTCCTTCGTTGGGGTTTGAGGTGCTAGACTATATTTATTATGCTAAGGAAATAGGTAAGCCGATAATAACCATAAGCATGGGTGGGGCCCTTTCTGAGAGAATTTCTAGGTTAATCGAGAATAACGGAATACCCTCCTATCCTACTCCTGAAAGGGCTGCAACTGCTTTATATGCCTTATATAAATACTCAGAGATCAAGAATATTTTGATGTGAGGAGACAGTTATTTCTTTCTTTAATGGAGAAATCGAAGAAAGATTCTAGAGATTTTCTATTTGAACATGAAGCCAAAGAATTGCTTAAAGGTTATGGTTTAGACACCACGAATTTCCTATTCATCAAAAGTAGAGAGGAAATTGAAGTAAGAATTAAAGAAATAACTTTCCCTTGTGTGCTTAAAATAGTTTCAAGGGATGCTTTGCATAAAAGCGATATTGGAGGCGTTATAATAGGCATAAAAAACAAGGAAGAACTTCTCGATGGTTTTTCTCGAATAGAAAACATAGCTAGAGAGAATTCGATAAAGCTTGAAGGTTTCTTAATAGAAGAGCAAGTTAAGGAAGGCATCGAAGCGATAATAGGGTTGATCAAGGATCGGGTTTTTGGTCATGTTTTAATGCTAGGCCTAGGGGGTATATATACAGAAGTATTTAAAGACGTTAGTTTTAGAATAATGCCGGCTACTAGAAGAGAATTATTAAACATGATTCATGAAACTAAGCTAGGAGGTTTATTAACGGCAAGGTCTAATAAAGTAGATGTAAACGTAATTGTGGACGTGCTCGAAAAAGTTTCTTTGATTGCAGAAGAAAATCCTGAAATCATAGAGCTTGATATAAATCCTGTATTTATTTACGAAGATTCCTTAAAGGTCATAGATGCTCGACTTCGATTTGCTTAGGCATGAATTTCAATAAAACATAACCTGTTATAAATCCAGCCAATAAACCAAATAGGTGTGCGAATAAGTTAACCCCTGGTAAGAAAGAATTTATCAAGAATATGAGTACCACGAAGACTATGGAAGAGAATAGATTCCCGTTTCTCCTTCCTAGACTTGCTATAGCACCTAACAATCCGAATATCGCTCCTGAAGCTCCTGCTGAAGGTGTTAAATCTACAAATCGTGCTGACCCTATGAAGGGAAGGTACTTAAGTAAGAAAAGCGAAGCTATATTTCCAGCTAAGCCAGAGATGATGAAGATTAATAAGAACTTCTTCCTTCCAAAACTCATCTCGACTACATTTCCTAGAAAATATAGCGCTAGCATGTTGAAGGTTAAATGGATTATTCCAAAATGAATGAACATAGAAGTTAAAAGTTGCCATATATAGAAATGATTGAGCACAAAAAAGTTGATCTGGCTCAAATAGAACTGAAGCCATGAAATGGGAATTCTGTCCGGCAAGTTTCTTTCAGCCCTTCCTAAAAAAACTTCCGTTGGACTTGCCCCATAGATCACTTCAACACCGTCAAACTTAAGCACTATATAGAACATGTTAGCCGTTAATACAGTTATCAGGAATATTATCACATTAAAAAAAATTATAATGGAATTCGTAAACGAGCCTCTTGATACATCCACGAGATATCTTTATTTAACATTAATAAATAGTTTAACCATCTCGTTTTAAAAACTAGTTTGACGAGAAAATCAAAATGCCGCTCTAAATACTCTTGTTTAAAAAGGTTTATCATGATTAACAAGATTCTTAAAGTAATCGGTAAAATAATCTTAGATGATAACTATACTCTCAGGAGGTACAGGAGGAAGGAGGTTATTCGAGGGCTTCCTGAAAATATATCCGCATAATGAAATAAACGTAGTAGTCAACACAGCTGACGACATAGAATTATATGGTCTCCATATAAGTCCAGATTTAGATTCTATCCTTTATGCGGCTATAGGGATTATTGATGACGAAAGAGGTTGGGGAATTAAAGGGGACACTTTCAATTTTCATTCCATGATATCCAATATAATACCAGCATATAGTTGGTTTAAACTTGGAGATAAAGATCTAGCTCTCCATGTAGTTAGGACCAATTTATTACGAGGTGGCATGAGTCTAACTCAAGTCACCAATTTTTTGGCTAGCAAATTCAATGTTTATTGCAAAATAATACCTATGAGCGATGATAGGGTAACTACTTACATATTCGATGGTGTGAATCGGAGGCATTTCCAAGAATTTTGGGTATTATACAGAGGGGAAATGCCGATCAAATCCGTGATTTTCGATAATATAGAGAATGCTAGGCCCAATGAAAAGGCGATCGAAGCAATAATATCCTCAAAGCTTGTAATTATAGGTCCTAGCAATCCCATTACGAGCATCAATCCGATCCTTAGCCTTAAAGGAATGCGTAATATAATAGCTGACTGTGATGCTAAGAAGGTAGCTGTAAGTCCTATAAAAGGGAATTCACCTTTCAGCGGGCCTGCCGGGAAATTGATGTCCAGTTTAGGTGTAGAGGTGAATTCCTATGGCGTAGCAAGTCTTTATGAAGATATCATAGATGCGATCATAATAGATTCTAGCGATACGAATGAAGATAGAATAAAAGAGCTCGGTATAGAAGTCCTTAAGACAGATATTTCATTGGCTAAGTTGGAAGATAGAATAAGATTGGCTAGATTCATACTTGAGAAATTTTCCCTCTGAATGCTTAGTGCAATATTAATACCTTTTAAAAAGCTTAGCTTGGCGAAGAGCAGGCTTTCAGATTTCTTAAATCAAGAACAAAGAATAGAGCTTACTAAGTTAATGCTAAAAGATGTTCTAAATTCCTGTCTTAAATCGAATTTCTCAAAGATCTTTCTAATAATCCAAGAAGAATTCAACGAACCTTGGTTAGCTTCAAACAAAATAGGAATGATCCAGGATGAAGGTGAGCTGAATGAAGCTTTAGAAAGGACCATTAAGAAGTTAAGCTTTGATCTTTTCCTAATTCTACCTTCAGATATTCCTTTGATAGAAACCGAAGACATAGAAGCAATTATTTCTTTATCAAAGGAATTCGACGTGGTCATATCCCCAAGCATTGATGGTGGTACAAACGCTCTTCTCTTGAAGAAGGGCAAGGAAATAAAGCTTGAATACAATTTAAAGAACAGTTCTTTACTCCATTTGAAAAACGCTCTTTCTCTAGGTTTAAAGGTCTGTATTTTAGCTAATGAGAGGATCGCTTTAGATATAGATGACATTGTTAGATTAAAGTATTTGATCAATAAAGATTCGGAGAAGGAAAGCATTTTCTATGCTAAATCCATAATTTATAACAAATGAGGAAAATCGAAATATACGGCATAGAAGGTCTTCCTGAAATCAAGAAAGGAGATGACTTAGCTGTTATGATTATAGAAGCATTAAAGAAAAACAACTTGGAGCTAAAAGATGATGATATATTAGTGATTTCTCAGAAAATCGTTTCCAAGAGTGAAGGAAGAATTGTGGATTTAAATGAGGTTAAACCTTCAGAATTGGCTTTAGAGTTATCTAAAATAACCGAAAAGGATCCTAGATTGGTAGAACTTGTGTTAAGGGAATCTAAAAGGATTATCAAAGCGACCAAAGGTCATTTGATAGTTGAAACTAAACACGGAATAGTATGTGCCAATGCAGGCATAGATAAATCCAACGCTGGAAATAAAAAAGGCATAGATAGAGTGATATTACTTCCTGAAGATCCTGACTTCTCGGCTAAAAAGTTAAGAGAAAGAATAGAGGCGTTGGCAAATAAAAGAATAGGGATCATCATCTCTGATACTTATGGAAGGATGCTCAGAGAAGGTCAAATAAATTACGCCATAGGTGCAAGTGGTGTTAAAATCTTTAGGGATTATAGAGGAAAAACTGACAGAGACGGTTACTTATTACAAGTAAAGAACATAGCTGAAGCAGAAGAAATAGCATGTGCTGCAGAGCTAATCATGGGACAAGCTGATGAAGGAATACCTGTGGCTCTTGTGAGAGGGTTAAAATGTGAGGAAACAGGTTTAGATGCAAAAGCTCTTAACATGCCAGAAGAAAAATGGCTTTTCAAGTAATCTTGAACGGTTCTATTATCCCGCTTTTTAGCATTTCTTCAATTTTCCTTTTAATCAACGTTAAGTCGAAACCTTTGTAATTCAAATTATAAGGCTCAAGCTCTAGATAAGCTCTTTTCATTATAGAAATGGATGCTTCTTTTCTAGATCTTTGATTATGAACCATCGAAGCTGCAAATAATATTATTCCGTGAAGTATTCTTTTTTCATCTCCTGTAGCTTTCCTCCATAAGTATTCCAACACTTCATGTACTTCCCAGAACCTTTCTTCGTTAAATAACCTCTTAGCGAGTTCTATTCTATCCTCCTTGACCTCTTCTTCTAATACCCTAGAATCTATTACCTTGAAGAAATTTTGTAGAGCTTTCTTAATAGCATCAAGTTCTGAGCAAAATAAATCTAGTTCAATATGATTACTCGCTTTTCTTACATCGACGAGTATAACATCTTTTAAATTATTCTTAATTACGCTGGCGATTTCCTTTATATCACGATCATCTTCCTTCTTAACTATGAATATTACCCTTTTCATGAGAAAAGAAAGAAGTGCATGCTACTAATATTAAATAAGCTGCAAGATTCACGGTAAACCTATTTTGCTCATATAAAGGAGCGACTTCTACTACGTCGATGGCTTTAAGATTCTTGAGTTTGGCGATCTTCCTAACAATATCGATCGCTTCCGAGCTCTGTATTCCATTTACAGAAGGAGAATTAACACCTTGAGCTTGTTCTATGGAATCCATGTCTATGCTCAAATAAGAGAACTCAGTTTCATTGGCTTCTACTTCTATCTCTTTGAATATTTCATCAATTCCTTTCTTTCGAATATCTTCTACGAGATAAATTTTCAAACCATAACTTTTAGCCAACTCTGCATACTTCCTTGAGTTGTAGAAATCCCTTATTCCTATTTGGAATATCT
>JBEPYP010000016.1:0-11025 GCA_041641355.1 Thermoproteota archaeon
GATAATCTAGCTTTCGCAAGGAAATTGATGTTGAAGAATAATATTTCTAAATTAGTAATGGTAGAAAACGGTGATATAGCTGGAATAATTTCATTAAGGGACATAGCAACCATACTCATAGAAAATTATAAACAAAATATATCTCTGGATCAACTTTTAGTCAAGAATTATGCTAAACGCGTTGTGATCACTTTAGAACAAAATAGAAGCGTAAAAGAAGGATGTAAAATCATGAGCGATAACAATATAGGAAGTGTCGTAGTTACGAATGAAGGTAAGCTAGCAGGAATCTTTACCCCTACAGATGCATGCAAGGTCTTCAACGATAATCCCATAGAAGAATTAAAAGTTGAATCTGTAATGAGAAAAGAAGTAGTAAAAATCAATAAAATGAGCAGCATATGGAGGGTTATAAGCAAATTTAAAGAAAATAACGATGTGCTATTGGTAGAAGATAATAAAAAAATTGTTGGAATGATATCCCTATCTAAGATAGCCAGCTTAGACGAAACTGAATTCTTCGGTAAGCAAATTAAATACATAAGAGGTAACCCTGGTCTTGAAAAGGTTAAGGTAAGTAAGCTTGCTGCCGACGTGATGTTTAATGTAGATCTAGCAGTAAGTTCTTCAGACAAATTGACCAAAGCTGTTCATTATTTACTTAATTTTGATCTTCCTGCATTGCCTGTGATTGATGATTACGGCAATATTATCGGAATAATCTCTAAAAAAGACATCGTTAGATTGATGGCCGAATGAAAATTATAGTCGATGGCATGTTAGGGGATTTAGCTAAATGGCTAAGACTATTAGGCATAGATACACGGTATGAAAGAAATATGGATGACGAAGCCTTGATCGAGGAAGTTCTTAAAGAAAATGCTATCCTTATAACCAGTGATGAGGAATTAAGTTATAAGGCTTTGAAAAGAAATATTAAAGTTATACTTATGAAAAAGAAAAAAACACGAAAAGAAATGATCAAACAATTATTAAAAGAGTTAAAAATAGATAAAAACGAAATTAATATTGGCTCTAGATGTATGGTTTGCAATAACGTTTTAAAAATTGTAGAAAAAGATTTCGCAACTGAATACTTGCCAGAAGGAATCAAGAACAGGTATACTGAATTCTGGTATTGCGAAAAATGTAAGAAGTTATACTGGTATGGTTCACATTGGCTAAATATTGAAAAGGAATTGAATGAGATATTAGGTATATGAGCATACCCCTTCAGTTAGGTGCTTTTCTTGTAAAACTTGCCAGAAGTGCGGTAGAAGAATTCCTGTTATACAATAAAGTTAAACAAATAAAAATATCTGATGAAAGATTGTTAACTAAAAGAGGAGCTTTTACAACCATAGAAAGTTATCAAAGAATAAGTAATGGTGTAGTTAGAGAATTGAGAGGATGCATAGGCTTTCCTTACCCTGTTTACGAATTATACAACTCAGTGATCAAATCCGCGATATTAGCTGCTGTTGACGACCCAAGATTTCCTCCATTGAAAATCGACGAATTGGATAAAGTAACCTTTGAAGTTTCGATTTTGACAGAACCTAAGCTACTTAATGTAGATAAAAAAGAAGCACCTAGATACGTGAAAGTAGGAAGGGACGGTCTGATAATAGAGTATGGATTAAATAGCGGCTTACTTTTACCTCAAGTAGCTGTAGAGAACGAATGGGATGAAGAAAGTTTTCTTTCTAATGCTTGCTTGAAAGCGAATTTGCCACCAGATGCGTGGTTGTGGAAAAAGACAAAAATATACACATTTCAAGCTGAGATTTTCGGAGAATTAGAACCAAGAGGTAAAATAATAAGAAAAGAAATACACAAGAGATTTGCATACGAATAAGCCCAAGGTTTATTTTAGCATTAACGGTATAGGCTATGGTCATGCAAGCAGGACAAATTATTTAATCAAATATTTCCTTAAGAGAAAATATCAAGTATACGTCTCGACTTACAATGAGGGACTTATATATTTAAATAACTATTATAAAAATATATTCAAAACAGTAGGTTATAATTATATTTTTGAAAAAGAAGGCCGCTTATCATTCAAACATTCAATATCAAGAAATCTTTTTAAATATATCATAATATTATTTTTGCATATATTTATTGAAATTAGAAATTTAATTGAAATAAAACCCAACCTTGTAATTTCAGATAGCAGGGCATCAACTTTATTGGCAGCCTTTCTCCTTAGAATAAAAAGTATAACCATAATAAATCAACTTTATGTAGAGATTCCGAGGATTAGACCGATGTCGAGGCTATCTAAATTCCTCAAACGGTTTGCAGAAAGAGTCTTCTATGAATTATGGTTATGGACTTGTAAAAGAGCTTTATTGATTTTAGTTCCAGATCTTAAGCCACCTTATTCAATATCTTCGAAGAACATCCTCTTAAAGAACAGTAAGGATGCTGAAAAAATTAAATTTGTAGGCCCTTTTTTTGTAAATAAAACTTTTAAATTGAATTATTATAAAAAAAGAGAAATAAAGGTAGTTAGTATTCTTTTATCGGGAACAATTCAAGAAAGATATATATTGATTAAAAAATTTCTTGAAATAATAAGAGAAATTAAAACCAAACAATTTTATTTCAAAATACTAAGTGGAATAAATGGGATTGAATATATAAAAGAAGATAATTTTGAAATAATTCCTTGGTTGAAAGATGATGAAAAACTTAACGATGTATTAAAAAATTCAGATTTATTAATTTTGACAGGGGGGCATTCATCAGTAATGAGGGCACTGGGTTATCTCAAGCCAATGTTAATAGTGGTGCCAAGAGCGCATACTGAGAAAATAAAGAACGCAGTTAAACTTAAAGAGCTGGGATGTGCAGAATATGTTATAGTCGATGAATTAAATAAAAATACTTTTTTAAATTTATTGGAAATCATTTCGAAACAAGACTCTTACAGAGAAAGTATCATAAAAAAGACTATTGATCAAACTCTAGATAAAGAAATAGAAAATATATTAAATCAATTAACATGATATTATATTCTTTATTTGTTCCATCTTTATTATTTTATAAAAATAGTAAAGAATTGATATATCTTATACCTATAGATAAAGGAATATCCTCTTATATTAGCAAAGGCGAAGGGATATATTTCTATAATTTAAATAATAAAGGATTGGAGAAAACTATAACACAAATATACGAAGATATGCTTAAAAAAGAAAATATTAAGATAATATTTTACTATGAAATTCCACCTATTTGGGAATTGAATATATTTTATGCTTCAATATTAAGTTTAGAAATAATTAGTTATTATATTAATAATAAAAATATAAAAATGAAAGATGTAGTAAATAATGCGCAAAAGATAATAAAAGATACTGTAAATACTTTTCCTTTATTAGCCTATAAAACAAATTTTATAAAAATATTCGATAAAAAATTTAACGAAAAAAGAATTATTAAGAAAATAAATAAAAAATATTTCATAATTATATATAATAAAACAAACTATCTTTTAGCAGATAAACAATTCATCTTAAAAGCGAAAAGGGAAAAAATTAATGAAGAAAGTTCTATAAAATTTGAAAATTGTAGTATAATTAATGTATCAAGAAAAGGACTCGAACACAACATGGAAAGATTCTTAGAGCATAATATACCAGAAAACATGTTAATTACTAGTTACTACAAAGGAGGCATCAAATTTTATCTACATAATGTTTGACTGAGCTTTTAAAGAATATTTATTTTTTAATCCAGGAGTAAATAATGTGGGTTTACTTTATCTAGAATTGGTTAAGGCTTATGAGAAGATATCATCAACTACGAGTAGATTAGAGATTACCGACATCTTAGTAGATCTTCTAAGAAAAGCAAGCCTAGATGATGTGGATAAAGTCGTTTACCTAACACAGGGAAAGCTTTACCCTGACTATATGGGAATAGAGCTAGGAGTAGCTGAAAAGTTCATGGCAAGAAGCATTGCGTTAGCCTCAGGAGTATCTGCAGATAAGATACTAGATATGCTCAAAAAAAAGGGAGATCTAGGTACAGTTGCACAAGAAGTGATGGCTAACAAAAAACAAGCAGGTCTATTCGATTTTACGATGGAACAAAAAGAAACCCTTACACTAAAAGAAGTTTACGAAAGCTTAGATAAGGTAGCAAAAGTATCAGGAGAGGGAGCACAAGATATCAAAGTTAAACTTCTAGCAGGACTTCTTAAGAAAGCAACGCCTCTGGAAGCCAAATACATTACCAGAACAGTACTAGGCACTCTTAGATTAGGTTTAGCAGATATGACGATCTTGGATGCTATAGCGATAGCGTACCTTAACAGCAAAGATTACAGACCTCTAGTAGAGAGAGCATACAACGTATCTAGCGATATGGGCCTCGTAGCTAAAATAGCTTTGGAGAAAGGCATTGAAGGCTTAAGGAACGTTAAGATTAGAATAGGCATTCCTATAAGACCTATGCTAGCAGAAAGAGCCCGTTCAGAAAAAGAAGTTTTTGAAAGGCTAGACCGCGCTTTTATAGTAGAATACAAGTACGACGGAGAAAGAGTTCAGATACATAAAGATGAAGAAAAATTCATGCTATTCTCAAGATCTCTAGAGAACATTACTCATCATTATCCAGACGTGATTGAACATATAAGAAATAGCATAGAAGCTGAAACAGCAATAATCGAAGGTGAAATAGTCGCTGTACAGCCCACTGGAGAAATGTTGCCCTTTCAAGAACTCATGCATAGAAGAAGGAAATATGAAATTGAGAAAGCTATAGAAGAGTATCCCACGATAGTTTACTTGTTCGATATCCTTTACTTAAACGGAGAAGAACTATTAGATAAGCCGCTTAAAGAGAGAAGAGAAATTCTGGAGAAAGTTATTAAAACGAATTTTTGGATAAGATTGAGCGAAAAGAAGGAAGTACGAGATGAGGAAGAATTAATTAAAGTTCTAAACGAAGCAGTATCTGCAGGTTGTGAAGGGTTAATGTGTAAATCTATAGCTACTGATTCAATATATCAAGCAGGGGCTAGAGGTTTTCTTTGGATAAAACTCAAGAGATCATACCAATCAAAAATGGTAGAGCCTATAGATGTGTGCATAGTTGGTGGTTTTTATGGAACTGGTAAGAGAGCTGGAAAACTTGGAGGATTATTAGTAGCAATATATGATCCTAAAATGGATGTTTTTAAGACTGTATGCAAATTAGGTACAGGATTCACAGATGAAGACTTGGAAAACTTACCTAAAATCTTAGAACCCTTCAGGATAGATCGCAAGCACCCTAGGGTTATAAGTGAAATTGAAGCTGATGTTTGGTATATTCCTTCAAAAGTCATCGAGATAATAGGAGACGAGATAACATTAAGCCCTATTCATACAGCAGCTTACGGAGTCATAGCAAAAAATGCTGGTTTGGCAATAAGATTCCCTAGATTTACAGGAAGATTCAGGGATGATAAAAAGCCAGAAGATACCACAACCGAAGAAGAATTAATAGAAATGTACAAAATGCAGTTGAAGAAAATAGAAACAGAATGAGATATTAAGAAGGAAAAATGATTATTCTTTGAAAAATGAATGAAGATCAACTTAAAAGATTAGTTGAACTCAAAAAAGAATTAGAAGCTAAAAAAGCAAATTTGGAGAAAGAATTAGAATTATTGAAAATTAATTTGGAAATCATCGACGCAGCGATAACAGAAAGAAGCTTTGTGACTGCAGATACGCTTATTAAAACTAAAACTGAAGAAAAGCCTAAGGTTGAGGAGAAACCAAAGCCTACTCTCATAAGATCTGAGAAAATTTTGGACATAGATAATTTTGTGCTTGCTACCTTGAATATATTCGATGATAATCATGTCGAGATAATACCCAGTTCTGAACTCAAATTTAAAGAAGACATCTCTCCTTTTAAGAACTTTTTGGTAAAAAAAGTACTTGAAGGTAAGAAAGCTAGTGATGCAGATGCAGGTTTACCTGCTGAAAAAAGCTTTGATTACGTCATAAAAAAAGACCAAGAAGAGAATGTAGTAGAAATATATCTCAAAAATATAGACGTTAATGACGCACAAGAAATGAGAAATCTTACTGGTTCTTTGAAGTGGACCTTCAAAAGAATAAGAGAAAAATTGAAGTCTAGTTGATGGTCGACCCTAGGATCATAGCGCATAAAGAAGTAATACCTGTAAATGGATTTCATGCAGCATTTTTACCTAAGTTAGATGCGATAGTTATATCTGATCTGCACATAGGTTATGAAGAAGAACTCGCAAAACAAGGTATATTTTTGAGCAAAACACAACTAGATGAATTGATTAAAAAACTGGAAAATTTGGTTAAAATAATCAAGACTAAGAGGTTAATAGTTAACGGGGATCTGAGACATGGATTTTCTAAAATAACTAAGATGCAAAGAAAAGAGCTCGAACGATTTTTTCTTAATACAACATCGTATTACAAAGAAGTCATTTTGATAAAAGGGAATCATGACAACTACGTAAAACCGATTGCAGAAGATTTCAAGATAAGCGTGGAAGACTACTTATTTGAAAAAGAAATTTTACTCATACACGGTCATAAAGATAATGAAAAATTAGCTAAAAAGAGCAAGGTCATAGTAATAGGCCACGAACATCCTTCTATCCTTCTGAGAGATAACTATGGACAACCAAACAAGTTTTTGGCTTTCATTTATTTTCCAACCATCTTTAATAGCGTTTTGGTTATGCTACCCCCATTTTCCAAGTTTGCTTCAGGTAATCTAATAGAATTGGATAAAAACAAACTTCTTTCAGCCTTTGCCAAAAAATACGCAATATTGGAAGAAGGAATACCATTCGTGGTTTATCAAGAAGTAGGGGTGGTTGAATTACCTAAGCTGTCTCTTTTATTCTATTGATAACCCCATTGCTGAAATCAGTAGATACTCGTTTTAAGCACTAGGCTTCGTATACAGACTTGGAAGCAAAACAGCTCTTATGAAGAGATACTATAGCTCGCATAAGGGTAATATTTCTTATTAGCTACCCATCCAAACTAAAACTTATATTTAAACATAAATGGCAATCATCTCCACGCTTAAAACTGATAGTTCTCTAGCCTTGGAGAGAATAAGACTCTTTTGACTAAAGAGATTAAATAAGGGAAAAGGGAATACTATAACTATGAAATATAGATTGTTAGACATACTTGCTTGTCCTATTTGCAAAAACTGGCCTCTGAAATTCCTAGTTTTTAATGAAACAAAATACGAGTATAAAGACTTGAAAGTTAAAACTCCTTTTTGTAAAGACTACTGTGGACTTAAGTTGAATTATATTAAGAATATAAACGTTGCTGAGATTGATTGCACAGAATGTACCAAAAGAGAGATAACGGATGGTATAATAATATGCGAAAAGTGCAATAGATGGTATCCTATAATCGAAGAAATCCCTGTTATGTTACCTGATGAATTAAGGAAGGAAAAAGAAGATAGGCTTTTCTTAGAAAAATGGAAAGAAAAAATACCTGTTGAAATAATTAAACAGGGGTTACCTCATCATCTTTAGAACTTTCGATATCGATTAGAAAATAACCCGAATAACCACATTCTGCACAACAGTATAAAGAGGGAATTAACCATTCATAAGTATTCAATCTGTAGATCTTTTTGCTACCGCATATAGGACAATGCAAATTATGTTTTTTACCTCTCTTTAAACTCTTCAGGATGTCTTTTATTGACATTAATCTAAAATAATATTCTCCTCAGGATATCCTAAAGAATTGAGGATTTGCTTTACGGCCAATTTGTGAGCACCTTGCAACTCAATCCTGCCGTTTTTATAAGTACCTCCACAAGCAAGCTTAGATTTAAGATGTTTGGTTACTTCAGGAGCAGATTCTTCAGATATCCCTTCTATAACTGTAACATCCTTGCCGAATTTCCTCTTTTCAGTCCTTATCTTTATTTTCCTCTGTTCTTTATCTAAACTCTCAAGTATCTCACCGATAGAAAATATATCCTCTTCGCCTTTCTTGTTTAAAAATTCGTCATCCATTTTAAAATACCACTAGCAGTCGCTATTTCGAAATTTCCTCTGAAGAGCTTCATCAGCTATCCTTTATAATGCGAAAGGAATATTTAAATATTACATCATCTCTTCAACGTCCCCAAGATCCTGTTATTTAGCTAACTTTAGCCAAACTTATACTTACCACTGAGATGATTTGTCTAAAACAGAAACCACTTCATTCCAAATCTTGCAAAGCAAACAATAATAGTATCGTTTTGAGGCGGTCTTCTTAATGAACGTATAAGAGCTTTATTACTGTGTTTCGAAAATAATTTCTCTAATTCTACCTTCCACTAAAAGGATTTTAAAGGAGTTTATATAAAGAATATCTATGGATTATACCTGTATAAAGTGTGGTCGAAAAATAAGTTATAATGATATAAAAGAAAGAAGTATTACTGTCAGGAACTTCGCATGTATATACTGCAACTCTAGAATCCTCATCAAGAGCAAAAGACCAGCAGCCAAAATAGTTAAGGCTGACTGAACCAGATCGTAGAAATACATTCTAATAAAATCTTCGAAGCCAACAAACTCGTGATACCATTGTCGTAAGGAGGACATACTTCTACAAGGTCCAAACCTACTATCTTTCTGCTCAATATGGGTTTTAGGAGTTTAAAAAACTCGTATAAGGTCAATCCATAGTATTCGGGGTTGCTCACCCCAGGACATACAGAAGGATCAAGTACATCCATATCTATTGATAAATAGATTTTAGAAGAATCCTTTATAAATGTCCTAACCTTTTCAATAGAAGAATTTAAGTCCTCTTTTATCAATTCACTAGGAATGTATTTTATTTCCTTATCTTTGACGAACTCCATCTCTTCTTTGCTGAACGCTCTTGTACCTATCAGCATCATTTTAGGTGGTCTTATGTCTTCATAAATTCTCCTAACCACTGTAGCATGACCATATCTTACACCTACAGGATACTCATCTCTCAGATCAAAATGGGCATCGAAAATTACTATGGTATCAAATTTGATCCCTTTGGCAATTCCATAGGTAATTGTGTGTTCACCTCCTATAGCTACTAACACTTTCTTAGCATTACTTACATCTTCTGAGAGAAAAGTTATTCTTCTTAGAGCCTCCTTAACTTCAAGAGCTACTATATCTAGATCTCCTGCATCATAGAAAGCTACATCTTCTAAGAAAGCTTTCGCCAAAATGCTATTCGTTTCTATGTTCAATGAAGCCTCTCTTATAGCTGTGGTAGCGAATCTGGCGCCTGGTCTATAGGTTGTTGTAGAATCGTAGGGCATTCCTACTATTATGAAATAAGCATTCTTAAGCGACTTCTGTATGCCAGCAAACTCCTTATAGGATTTATTCAGATAAATTTGAGAATAATTAAATATGCTCATTATTTCTTTTCTCTTCTCCTTTTATATCCCCTATATATCAAAGAACTTACTAACACGATAAGAGATAATAAGATGAGAATAAGCGTTATCCCATGTGCGAAATCCCTCAACAATGTATTAGGCACGGTGGTATCAATATTTATTTGAATTGATTGGGGTGAATCAGCGTTTACTAAAATCAGTTTTGATGCTATAAATTCATCCTCTCTGAAAACAGCGACTTTGTAACGTCCAGCCATTAGATCAGTGAAAATAGCTGAACTTCCTTGTTTTTTGGCGATTAATTGTTCTCCTGTTGAATCGACATAATAAAGTCTTATCTCATCACTTGAATAACTAGTACTAACTGCCAAAGAGAAACCCAAGGCCGCATCGACCTCTTTGCCAATAGTTTTATTCAATCCTATTTTTTCATTGTAAATTAGAACAGGAATATTTGAAGGAGAGTAAACATAAGCATATACTCTATATATAGAAGGATGTAATTGTAACTCTAGTTTGTTTGCATCAATACGCATTACGAATGATTGATTGAAATCATTTTGAATTACAAAGAAAATTTTGAATGATGATATGTCGCCTTTTCCTTTAAGGGATATGCTTAAAGTGTATTTGGGAATCGTTAATTCTATTGTATTATTCAAATTAGGTTCGATCAGTATGTCTTTTTGTAGAATTACGAAAGTATTGTTTTCTATTACTAGCTTAAGTTTCACGTTTGCTGGTATTTCATTAAAGGTATAATTGCCGTTAACACCGAGCTTAGCTATTATTAAAGGTGATAAGCTAGCGTTCAATCCGCTTGCAGGCTTTCCATCATCGTATTTAACGTATAAGGTCAAGTTGGCAAGATCTGTGGTAAATTTGAAAGTTTTATTTTCGCTTATGCTAAGGTCTATTGAAGGGTTCTCCTTGACTGTTACGTTAATTCCTTTATATTCGAAAATTACGTTAAAAGTCAAAGGAGGAAGGTTGGTGGCATTTATTATACCTTCCGATGAAGATATAAAAGGCCCTATAGTTTTACCTGCATGTTCTAAATAAAGCCTAGTCTCATTGAGCACTTTGCCTTTGAAATCGAGCAGCATGAAAGTTGAATTTACTACAGAGGTATTGAAAGTAAATGAATTTGTGCTACCATCTAGTCTTAAAGTTACTTTGCTGATTTCCAACCCTAGATATTTAAGAGAGAGTGAGTATTCTCCTAAAGGTAATTCCGTGAAAGTATGGTTAGAATAGGGTCCTATAGTGCCGTTTAAAACGAAATTCTTCATTAAATTTTCCGCAATTACTTCATAGGTGAATTTGCTAGGGCTTCCGTCTATGTTAACGTAGACCGTTAAAGGTTGAGCTTCAATAATTATGTTCTCTTCCTTATTTTCGTTTATGAAAATCGTCTTATTATAGAGTAGAATATTATATGCAGAGTATATCTTCAAGAGATAATCGCCTGCTGTTAAATTAGAGAATTGGTAAGTGGTATTTTGTAAATTAGGAGACTTAAGCGAAGAATTATACTCTTTATTGGTTATGCCCTCAAGAACCACTATAACATCTTTAACAGGCGTATTCAACTTAACACTAAAC
>JBEPYP010000017.1:0-10627 GCA_041641355.1 Thermoproteota archaeon
CTGTTTCACAAAACTCGTTTGCGAGGTCTGATACTGATATTTTATGTGGATATGGTGGTATTACCGGAGGCGAATTCCAGTTCCATCCCCTTAACTCTTCGCTAACGTCTACCTGCATGTTTCTGAACATTCTCGAATATTTTACAACATCATCTATTGTGAAAAACATATCACTAATAAGTAAGAATTTGTCATTAATAAGTAAGAATTTGCTTATTTTTTTATGGGAAAAGTTGCCATCGTCGATAAATACGGTGCATTTTTAGGAGTTAAGGATGGTAGGTTTCAACTCAGATATAAGGATGAGGTTCTATGGGATCTTGCGCCTGTAGAATTAGATTCAATTGTTTTTACAGTAACTGGTGCATCGATTTCAGCTTCTGCAATAGAACTCGCTAACTCATTCTTTATAGATTTAGTCTTCATCAACGGCAATGAACCGATCGCCAGGCTTATACAAGCTAAGTATGGCCCTCCGATCAAAACATGGATAATGCAAATTAAGGCCTATAAAAATAAAGCCCATCGCGTTAAGTTGGCTCAGCTTTTCGTTGAAGGTAAGATACATAACCAGCGCATAGTGCTTAGCGATTTCGCAAAAAGATTTAGGGCTTCAAGTAAACCGGATTATGAACTAGAATCTACGGTGGATAAATTAATGAACCTTGAATCGAACATAAAAGAAGCTAAAAGCGTTGAAGAAGTAAGGGAAATTGAAGCTTTAGCCGCGAGACATTACTGGAAACAAGTAGCTAGAATAATCCCAAGCAATTTAGGTTTTAAGAATAGAAGACCTAGAAGCCGTAAGCCTCCAGAAGGCGATCTGGATCCATTTAATAAGGCTTTGAACGTAGGTTATTCCGCGCTTTTAAAAGAGGTATGGAATGCAGTATTCATAGCAGGATTATTGCCATACATAGGTTTCCTTCATGCCCCAAAGGCTGGTAAAATGGCATTGGTATTCGATTTAATGGAGGAATTCAGGCCAATAGCAGTAGATAGACCTTTGATAACGATGGCAAGGAGCAATACAGATACGCTGATTAAACTAAGAAACGATGATTCTGAAGCTGTCAAAGAAGTTTGGAGGACGGTGATTAAGCGCATGAAAGAATCCAATCCGTCAATTCAATCATCGATATTACAGCAAGCAAGGAAATTAGCAGCGCATATCAGAATGAACGAGGAATACAAACCATTTAAAGCTAGGTGGTAACCATGGAGCTAATTACGTTAATAATATACGACATAACTGATGACGATCTACGCCAAGCTGTGGCGAAGTATCTTAGACGAAAAGGACTAAAAAGAATACAAAAAAGCGCATTTGCAGGACCTTTAACGAGCGCAAAAAGATCAGAGATCATAGCAGGTTTATCAAGAATCATAAGGGGAAAGGACAGGGTGAACATACAGATCTACCCATTGTCTCCAGCTAGTTTCAACCAAAGAATCATTCTAGGAGTGAACATAGACTATGAGAAAGAAGACGTAGTTATATGAACACAAAATACATATCAGCTATAGACATCACATCTTATGCTTATTGCCCAAGGCTAGTATACTACAAAAACCTCTTGCACATATATGAGAGAACAACTGAACCTATGATGCTAGGTAAAGAAGTGCACGATGAACAGCAAATAACGCACCTAATACCGCTTTTAAAGGTGACGAAAGTATTGAAAAACGTAGAACTAGTCAGCAAAAGACTTAAACTTTCTGGAAAAGTAGATTACATTCTTGTAACGAAATTCAACGAATACATACCAGTAGACATGAAGTGGTCAGAATTACGCCATGGAACTGCTCAAAAGCACCATAAAATGCAACTAACTGCTTACAGTTTGCTAATAGAAGAAGCATACAAAACGACGGTGAAAAGAGCCGTGATTTATTACTCAAGAGCGAGGAAAACGATCATCATACCAATAACTGATTCTTTGAAAGCGCAAACAAAAGAAATAATAGAGAATATCTACCGAATACTTGAGACTAACCTAGAGCCAAAAGTGCCTTACATTGCAGCTAAATGCAAAAGCTGCAACTACTTAAGATACTGCTGGCCTTCAAAATAAAACCTGAAGATAAACCTAAGGTGGAAACCCAAGCTTGCTTTTTGCTTCCCGTCCAATTTCCGCATGGAAAATCGATGGAATCATTCATGAGGAAACTGGGAACCTTTATAAAGCAAAGAGCAGTAGTATATATAGTTTCGGAATCTCAAGAAAAGAGTATTGAAAGATCTCAATCAAACCATTCATTTTCGCTTCGTCCGCAGAATCTCAAGAAAAGAGTATTGAAAGTTATACTTAACTATATTATATTTACTAGTGTGCGGTTTGAATCTCAAGAAAAGAGTATTGAAAGTGCAGAAATACTACGAACAAAAGCAAGCTACATAGACTATGAATCTCAAGAAAAGAGTATTGAAAGTGTTTTTTACTTAAAATTTCTTCGTATAATTCTAAAGAATCTCAAGAAAAGAGTATTGAAAGTCTTATACTCTTTTGGACTACATCATGATGTCTTATTTGAATCTCAAGAAAAGAGTATTGAAAGCATCTCCATATTGCGTATACTACAAGATAAAAAGCAATGAGAATCTCAAGAAAAGAGTATTGAAAGACTTCAAGGCTAACACTTTTTCGCGTGACATCTTTGGAATCTCAAGAAAAGAGTATTGAAAGCTTATATACTCTTGATATTCGACATATCTCTTCTGGAAGAATCTCAAGAAAAGAGTATTGAAAGGCTTTCTGACTTCGTCAAGCGTTTTATCTAAAATATCCTGAATCTCAAGAAAAGAGTATTGAAAGTTAGTATACTCAGTAATTTCGTTAGTGTATATGAAAAGAATCTCAAGAAAAGAGTATTGAAAGAAAGTTACCTGGTATTATATCATCATTTCTTATAGTTGAATCTCAAGAAAAGAGTATTGAAAGTTTTACTTCTTCTTCGGTTAGCTTTACCATAAGTTATGAATCTCAAGAAAAGAGTATTGAAAGTGCTTAAAACCGAGCGGGCTTTATTAATTATATGCTTTAGTACGAATCTCAAGAAAAGAGTATTGAAAGTAACCGGTGGGTTAAGAGTACCGTACTTTGCGATGTCATGAATCTCAAGAAAAGAGTATTGAAAGCTATACTTCTTCGCAAGCGCTAGCAGCTTTTGCATCACCAGAATCTCAAGAAAAGAGTATTGAAAGATGATAACCCATTTATTTAAGAAGGGGTCAGGTGAGAATCTCAAGAAAAGAGTATTGAAAGCGTTAAGCAGCTCTTCTTTGCTTAACTTTCGCGCGTGAATCTCAAGAAAAGAGTATTGAAAGTTTACTAACTGCTTGAATTCTTCAAGCATAGCTTTTGAATCTCAAGAAAAGAGTATTGAAAGGTATTTTTGCAGAACCTGTGGCTATTTAGAAGATGAGAATCTCAAGAAAAGAGTATTGAAAGTAACATTCCTGGTTCACCTTTAACACAAAGAGGTACTAAGAATCTCAAGAAAAGAGTATTGAAAGTAATTTACGTGAAACCGAATTAATTATTGCGGATGTCGGAATCTCAAGAAAAGAGTATTGAAAGTAAACTGCTCCATCTCCATTATTGCGATCTTCTTAAGAATCTCAAGAAAAGAGTATTGAAAGAATAATAGAAAACACATATACACTTTCGCTAAAAAGAATCTCAAGAAAAGAGTATTGAAAGCTAATTGGTAAAGACTCGCGAGATTCAAGAAAGCGCTGAAGAATCTCAAGAAAAGAGTATTGAAAGTAACTAACTTCTTCGGCAATCTACTTTGTTCTAGCGCTCGAATCTCAAGAAAAGAGTATTGAAAGGCACCATGCATTATGTATTTAGTAGGCGTATTTGCATTGAATCTCAAGAAAAGAGTATTGAAAGTACTTCTGCATTCCTCAGTAATCGCCATGAACTTCTCTGCGAATCTCAAGAAAAGAGTATTGAAAGATACTTTTTGTAGATTTCTTCGCTGACTAGTCCCTTGAATCTCAAGAAAAGAGTATTGAAAGGTAAATGTAAAGATAAGTTCATTCTGCGTTAGCTCTGGGAATCTCAAGAAAAGAGTATTGAAAGACTAAAACACTTAGCTGATTATTATTAAAATAAATTGAATCTCAAGAAAAGAGTATTGAAAGTTGAATTAATTTGTTGATCTCGTTAAGCAGCTCTTCTGAATCTCAAGAAAAGAGTATTGAAAGACAAGAATGAAAACGTTCAAAGGATCCTTGGACTGGTTAGCGCGAATCTCAAGAAAAGAGTATTGAAAGTTAAGCATTTTTATTTGATTATCTATATCGCTTGGCAGAATCTCAAGAAAAGAGTATTGAAAGCTACAATACGCTTTTTCTAATGCGCCAGCATGCTTAATTAGAATCTCAAGAAAAGAGTATTGAAAGTAAGCTATCTTCTTCTTCCTCAAAACCTAAAAATTCCAGAATCTCAAGAAAAGAGTATTGAAAGTATTTTAGCGGGACTAGGACAAACACTTACAAATAGTCCTGAATCTCAAGAAAAGAGTATTGAAAGTACGCTTTATATTTGCTATAGCTATCTTTACTCCGTTATCCGAATCTCAAGAAAAGAGTATTGAAAGCGAGACCAAGCGCATACTCAACGACATCGTTTGCAACTTCGGAATCTCAAGAAAAGAGTATTGAAAGTGTTTATGCTTTTGTATTATATTTCCGTCTTTATCTTTAAGAATCTCAAGAAAAGAGTATTGAAAGAAGCTTAAAACGATTTGATATGGATCTTAACATTGATTACGAATCTCAAGAAAAGAGTATTGAAAGAAAGCATTGTTGGTACTGAAGCTATTAGATTTACTTGGTCTGAATCTCAAGAAAAGAGTATTGAAAGGAAAAATTAAAAGTTTAGCTTGCCAAGTTTGATTACGGGAATCTCAAGAAAAGAGTATTGAAAGTATAAATGGAACTACTCTTGTCGCTAATCTCCAAAGAATCTCAAGAAAAGAGTATTGAAAGAATATAAAATTACTGAATGGGTAGCTATAGATTTTCGAATCTCAAGAAAAGAGTATTGAAAGATTGCTTTCATGGTAACGAAAGCTTTTTTAACATCAGAATCTCAAGAAAAGAGTATTGAAAGTTCATGCGTCACGCATAATTGCTCATTATTCATGCAGAATCTCAAGAAAAGAGTATTAAAAGATATATTCTAGTATTCGGAAGTTATATTTTGTAGCTAAGAATCTCAAGAAGAGAGTATTGAAAGTTTTGTGCTAATTCAGGCTTAATCGGTATTCCTGCGAATCTCAAGAAGAGAGTATTGAAAGATTTCTATGAGAGCAATTTGTAAATCACTCCAGTCAGAATCTCAAGAAAAGAGTATTGAAAGTTAGCGATGTGATGATCTTCATAGATTACACTTTTGGAATCTCAAGAAGAGAGTATTGAAAGTCTTCTTCAAGTTAATTAGTTTCTCATTCTTTGCTATGGAATCTCAAGAAGAGAGTATTGAAAGTCAACATAGTTAATAGTTCTACTTACAAATTCTTTTGAATCTCAAGAAGAGAGTATTAAAAGACACTACTTCTAGCACTTCTCAGAACTAATAGGTATTTTCGAATCTAAAGAATAGAGTATTAAAAGTTAGTTAGTTCTGTGAAGACCCCACAAGTTATGAATCTCAAGCAGTGAGAATTGAAATCATTATGCTCGTAGCTATATTTTATTCTGAACCTCAAAAATATAAGATGACCTCAAATAATTTTTTATAAGTCTATAACTTTACCCTAGCTCACTTTCAATAATCTTCCTCCAAGAATCCTTGCTGCTCTTGCTACACTAATTCTTTCTTTAACATTTTTATCTTTGGTCATTAACAATAGCGATTCTTCTCTAGAAGCTCTATATGCTAGCTCTAGCCTTTCGCTAAACCTGTCTTTTTGGCAGGCCAAGAAGAGAAGCTTAATATACTCTACTGCTTTCTCGCAGGATCTCATCAAATCTTCTTGTTCTTCTTTACTTTTTCCACGTTTACTTTTTCTACGTTTGGCGGCCTCTTCTCCTCCTCTAATAAAAGAATACATAAGTGCTCTTTTAATTAGAAAGTCAAACTCATAACTTAAAACTTTATTTGATTTAACCTCCTCGATCCATTCTTTAGTTTTAATATAGAAGGTATTTATAGGTAATACGATATCAATAGAAGTTGCTGCAGGTTCTCGTCCTGCAGGATCTTTCATCCCTACTAAATAAATATCGGTACGCGCTCCTATTTTAAGGACAAACCAAAGAATAACAGCCTCTATAGGGTATAAGGAAGCAGGTGTATCTTGCATTTTTGATATTATTTCATTTAAGTCTGACTTTTTGTTAATTATGAAGTAAGGGATATGGTTATATGAAGGAGGGAATAGGAATACTGATATCTGTTTGTTTCCTGTTAATCTTGCCCTGAAGCACCTTGCATTGATATAACCTGCTAATAAAAGTAAGAATTGATGCAAGTTTAACTTCCCTTCATCTTTACTAGTAAAAAAGGGTTTTCGTTTATATTCATAAAGCTCTACTTTGAATATAGAAGGTTTACTGAACTTGCCTCTTCTTAACTTATCTCCTCTAAAGGGATAAAGTTCTTTCTGCAGATCATCGATAGAGATGTTATCTAATCTTTTTATGTATGCTTCAAAAACATCCATAAAACTCGATTCTTTGCTTAATCCCAATTCTTCTTTAAGGTCATTATAGATCTCGCTATCATTACCAGAAGCAGGGATTTCTGGTGTTGCTTTCTTTTTTGCTTTTTTTCCTAATGAAGCTTCCTCTTTTTGTACTCGTTCTAAATAGTTTTTTAATCTTGATAAAGCTAATTCGAATGCCTCCTTATAATTAGAGATTACATTGTTAGATTCTATAATAACGTGATCACCCATCGGTTTTATATCAGTATATATCGATAGAAGTTGCAAAAAGCTATAGAAGTAATATTTAGTTATTCCATGTGGAGGATATCCTATCTTTAACTGTTGCATGTTCATCCTATCACCTCCTTTAGTTCACGTATGAATATAGCTCTACTTTCACTTACTTCTCCTTCTTTTCTAAAGTTATATGCATCAAGATTGTCTCCTATACATAACGGATAATACATCAAACAGTAAAGTCTTAAGAATTCACGCTTTTTCTCATTTAAAATGAAATAAATTTTATCTACGAAATCTTCTGCATCCTTTAACGTTATTTGTGAAGGTAACGTTACCTCTATTTTGTATTGTTTCAAAAAAGATTCAAGCTTATCTTTATATGCCTTATACTTCCATCCTGTCTTATACTTCAACTTAAGATCTTTCTTTATATCATCAATACCTCTTATTGCATTCATGTGAAGAAGCACAGTCAATTTCATCAACAATTTTTCTTTGCTTGAAAACTCAGGTTTTGTAATATATTCTAAAGAAATTGCAGAAGGTACTTCATGTAAAGGAAAGCTGGGCTCTTTACAATTACAATTTTCTTCAAACTTTGATTGATATTCTTCACATGCTTTCCCTACGTCATGTAATAACGTCACAATCTTAATCATTTCCTTTAATTTTTCATTGTCTATATCTAAGTTAACGGCTCGAAATCTGCTAGAAATAACTGAGTAATCCTGCGGACTTATTTGCTGCGCATATCTCAACGCACCTTCCAAATGACTTTCTAGCGATTGAAAAGTCCATGCACAAGGTTTTTTAATGTCAACCTCTCTAGGAGGTTGGAGATTTGCTTGTATTTTCTGCAATTCTTCTATTTTCTTTTGACATTGTGAAATGCGTGATTCATAATCAAGATTGAGATCTAGACGATATTCTGATTTAGAAAAATAAAGCTTTGCCTTTTCGTATTTCTTTAATAGTTTCAATGCCTCTTTGTATTTATTTAAAGCTTCATCATAGTTTCCATTCTTTTCTTGTTGTTCTCCTTCTTCAAGAAGCTTGTTTATTTTATTTTCTAACTGTAAAACGTACATTTTATAAACATCATTAAAGTTAAAACCTGTTGTTTCCGCAAATATATCCTCTGTTATGACTATTCCTTCATAACCCTCATTCAAAAACTCAATCGATAAATTTTCTGCAAGCTTCTTTAGGTCTTTATCCTCGAGAACTTTTGATTTGCCTTTATAGAGGACTTGCTTTGATTTTTCTAAAAATTTCAAGGCTACTCTTTCTTCTAAAGGAATTGCTAACATCCTTTCGTAAACGTCTTTAACAAAGCAACTAATTATGCCAAAGTTATCGGTAAAGCCTCCGAAGTATTCAAAGAGATCCTTAGCACTCTTACTATCATATAATGGCGAATATTCTAAAAATTCCAATGCTCTTTTAAGATCTAAATCTAGATTAATAGAACTACCATAAATCTTGCAATATACATCATCTATCAATTGAATTGACTTTTCGTAGTCTAAGTTCATGTTATCTGTTAGGACCTTTCTTGTTTCATTCAGCGCTTCTTCGCTGTATGGTGCTTTAGACTTGTTCTCTACAATCCATATTTCTCCATAGTTTTCCTTGAATCTTGCTACTCTCCCTGCTCTTTGAACAAGCCTATCTATGGGACACAATTCAGTTAACATTACATCGAAGCTTAAATTCACTCCAGACTCTATTACTTGAGTAGATATAACCAGTTTACCGCTTCTACTTACTTCTTCTTTAATCTTGTTAAATAGTTCTTCCCTCAAAAATTCAGGAAGTCTACCATGGAGCAATATCGCTTTATCTTTAAATTTAGAAAATAACTCAACGGCTCTTGCAACTGTATTTACCACTACAACTACTCTCTTGTTACTATCTAAGTGCTTTTCAATGATTTCTTCTATGTTCCTATCATAAGCTAGCTTGATAATTCTTTTCTTAATTTTAATTTCATTATAAAAGCTAGGATCCTCTTCATAATTGAATTCTATTTTCTCAAAGCTAGCAGATACTTCTTCTACATACTCCCTTAAAGTATTCTCCAGTATTTTAGGTAAAGTAGCTGTCAAGATTAAAACTGGAACAGCTGCTGAGACTAAACGTTGTATTGCTGTTATAACAGAGGTCAAGCTTTTTCTTTCCTCCTTAATGCTTCCTATCTCTGAAAATAGGTGGAATTCATCAAATATAACAAAGGCTGTATAAATCATTGCTCTTGGAAATTCGAAATGAGAAGTTTCATACCGGAAGCTTTTTTCAATTTCAGAAGCGGGGAGTTTGAAAAAGTTTAATATAAATGTATCTAGCGTAGTTAGAATGCATTTTTTTGCGAAGAAGGGCGAACCTGGAGAAAGCATGTGTTGTTTAGCTATGTATTTCTCTTCGATGGTTTCTTTTATTGCTTCATAAAGATCCTGAACTATAGTTCTCATCGGTAATACATGGATCACTCTTGAGAAGTTCTCATTTCCTTCAATAGCGCTCCTAGCTAGTACCCTTGTTATTGTAGATTTGCCGTAACCTGTAGGGAGCTTGAGAATGAGCACAAACTTTTCTCTTTTATTAAGGTATTCATCGATCTTTTCTAAAGCCTTTACTATAAAATGTCTTGGCTCTTGATTTTTATGTTTACAAATTTCCTCGTATATCTCCTTAAGTCCTCTTCTATTGTTAAAATTTTTCATAACTAAAACTTCTTTTCATAGATTAAAACCTCTTCCTCAGCAATTTCATATGCTACTGCCGAAGGATAAATTTCAACTTCTAACGCAATGCTTTCAAGAGGGGACTTTTTCCCGGGTATTATGTATTCTATGTATTCTATTGGTTGAGAATCATTATCATTGCCCCAACCGCCTCTCCAGAAAAACTCTCGATAATAGAAACCATCATCTGAAGGTTCTCCACAACTGGCAGGGAAATAAAACCTGGTTTTTGTTTTTGGAGTTTTAATCTCTTTAGCATCTCCTATAATGACATCATTTATTGAGACTATAGATTCTTTACTACCTATTCGCGTTATATTCCATGCTGCAAGTTCAAGCTTCTTAATCCAGTCTTCGCCTAAAATTGCTTTGACATTCTCTTCATTGATTAAGTAAGCAAGCACAAAACTATAAGGGATGTAAGTCTTGCCGGTTATTAACGCACCTGTTCTATATTTAGGAAGTAACCTTCTAGGGATTGTGGTGATTATATTTTTGCTAACTAGTTCCCTTATAGTATCTTTAACAATTTTATCAATGTATTGATCTGTATATCCTTTTTTTAATCTTTTAATCTCATTTTTAATACTATTTAGTTCTACATACCCTTCTTTCTTGATATACTTTAGAATATCCCTTGCAATATCGCTTATCCCTGGGATCTTCTCAGGATCTTCTAGAACATATTTCTCGGATATTTCATAATTAGTTATTTCTGTATGGAACATCGTTGTTGTATATTTGTTAATATCATCTTGTACAAAACCACGTCCTTTGTAATATATAGAGGCACAATAAAAAGCATTTTCTAGCAAACTTGCCGAACTTAAAAATAATGTTTTCCCCCCTCTTTTATTCACTATTATCTCTCCAGTATTTTGAATATAGCCCAAACTGATCAAGGGAAAAGCTAAAGCACCTATCAACGTGGTTGGGGGCGGTATTGGTAAAGATGTTTGAACCTTACTTGTTTC
>JBEPYP010000018.1:0-10430 GCA_041641355.1 Thermoproteota archaeon
AGATAGCTAAAGAGAAGGATTTGAGCAGCATAAGGACCTTCGGAAATACAGGAGAACCCATAGACCCAGATACTTGGTTCTGGTTAATGAAAGAAATAGGAGAAGAGAAGAGGCCCATCATAAATCTATCTGGAGGCACAGAAATATTCGGATGTTTCCTACTACCTTCTCCCATAGTGGAACTAAAGCCATCTACACTCTGGGGTCCAGGACTGGGGATGGATGTAGACGTATTCGATGATGAAGGTAATCCTGTCAGGAATAAAGTAGGATATTTGGTTTGCAAAAAACCAGCTCCTTCGATGACGAAAGGTTTTTGGAAAGATGAGAAAAGGTACATAGAAACTTATTGGAGTGTTTTCCCTGGTGTATGGTACCACGGGGATTTGGCTATGATCGATGAGGATGGTTTTTGGTTTTTATTAGGAAGAGCTGACGATACCATAAAAGTAGCTGGGAAGAGAATTGGACCTGCTGAAATAGAAGGTGCTATAAACAAGCACTATGCAGTAGCGGAATCAGCATGCATAGGTGCTCCCGAAGAATTGAAAGGAGAAGAAATAGTTTGTTTCGTAGTTTTGAAGAAAGGTTTTGAAGAAAGAGAAGAACTCAAAAATGAGATAAAAGAGATCGTAATCAAAGAGGTAGGAAAACCATTTGAGCCTTCTAAAATATACTTCGTCAAAGACATACCTAAAACTAGATCTGGAAAGATCATGAGAAGGCTGATAAGAAATATCCTGCTCGATAAAGATCTAGGAGATCTTACTGTATTAGAGAATCCTGAATCATTAGAAGAGATCAAGAAGAAAATCTCTCGATGACTTCTTCATGAATTTTTCTAAGAGTTGGATTCTTTAAGTTTATTTTGGTGAACTCATAGAGTTTTTCTTTAGGATATCCTTTAAGCTTGTAATATAGTGCTTGAATGGCCATGTCTAGTTTATCCAATTCTTTGAATAATTCATCTCTGCTAGCTTCTTCAAATACCTCTAACAACTTTCTCCTTTTTTCTTCGCTTAAAGGGGAAATTAGATGCTTAAAGGCTTCCAGCTTTAGCTTAGCATGATCTTCTCTTTTTTCTTCAGGTGTCAAATCGCCTATGATGACTTCTGCTAAATCGTGTATTATAGCCATTTTTAGCAACCTAAATAACTCAGGATCGTCTAAGAAAACCAAAGCCAAGAGTGCTATTCCAAAACTATGACTAGCTACGCTTTCTGGGTTTTCTATACCCACTTTCCTCAACCATCCCTTCCTTTTGATCTCTTTTATTTCAAAGCTTTTCAACAAGAATTCAAGTTCGCCCATATATCAAATATCTATAAGAAAAGCATTAAGCCTAACTATAACAATGATCCTTTTTCTTTCTAAACACTAACTAGATGAACGAACTTCTTGTAAATTTAGGAATCTAGCCATCAATAGCTTAACATGGCTTTTACAAAAACTTCGAAATACTAGCTATTCATTTTAAACTCGATTTAACCAATGCATGTAGAAAAACTTTCTTCTTACTTAATTTAAGGTTTCCAAAGTAATGCCAGCATACCTCCTACCAAACCTAGGATGAAGGCAAATACATTGAGATTAAACAACAAAGAAAAGAACGAGACTAGTAAGATAATAATACCTCCTTTTGTTACTTTAGAAGTATCCGCTGAATATATTAAAATAGAACCTAAAAAAGCTAGACCACCGAAAAGTAGGCCTATTATCCCTAAGGAAGTAACAAACGTTCCTAAAGGATATGGTATTATAAATAAGAAGAAAACACCGAATAGTGTAATTATGAGAGCCCAGATTATTATGAAGATTCCTGTCAATAAAGAAAACACAAAAGCAGCGATGGGTTTCTCTTTAGTTTGCCCCATATTAATTAAGCATTTTTATTTCATCAATATAAACTTTTAATTATTTTAATCTAGATTTAATTTCATAAAATTTATCCCAAAGTTCTTTAGGAAATCTATCTCCAAACATATTGAAGAACTTTTCAGTTTCATTGAATTCCTCAATCCATTCTTTCTCGTTTATTTCAAATAACTTCTCGAGATCTTTCCTAGATATTTCCAAACCTTCCAAGTCCAATGAATCTATGCTCGGAACATATCCTATTGCAGTTTCTACAGCATCTGCTTCGCCTCTAAGTCTTTCTATCATCCACTTAATGATCCTTATGTTTTCTCCAAATCCAGGCCACAAATATCTACCTTCTTCATCTGTCCTAAACCAGTTGACGTTAAAGAATTTAGGTTTTTGTTCTAGCTTCTTCATCACAGCTAGGAAATGAGATAAGTAATCTCCCAGATTATACCCGCAGAAAGGAAGCATAGCCATAGGGTCATTCCTCACAACTCCTACTTTGCCTACCCTTGCTACTGTAGTCTCGGCCCTTAGCATAGCACCTACCAATACACCGTGAACAAAATCGAATGCTTCAAAGACCAAAGGAACAGTCCTCCTCCTTCTACCTCCGAATAATATTATCGAAATTTCTACGCCTTTAGGATCATCGAAGAAAGGAGATAAGGTAGGACATTGCTCTATCGCTACAGTAAATCTGGAATTTGGATGGGCAGCAGGACCCTTCCTATCCCAAACTTCTCCTTTCCAATTGTAGATTATCTTATCAGGACCTGGATCTTCAAGCCCTTCCCACCAGGGTAAGCCATCTTGGGTTAAGGCTGTGTTAGTAAATATCGTGTTCCTTTTTATCACTTGCATCAATATTGGATTAGTCTTATAGTTGGTTCCCGTAGCTACTGCGAAAAACCCTTTCTCAGGATTTATGCCTCTTAGTCTCTTTTTTTCATCTACGAACAACCAAGTAATGTCGTCGCTTACAGTATATACTTTCCAGCCCTTTAGAGAAGGTTTCATCATCGCGAAATTCGTCTTTCCACTAGCGCTAGGGAATGCCCCTGCTATACCATATATTCTGCCTTCAGGATCTTCTACGTTTACCAATAGCATATGCTCTGCTAACCACCCTTCCTTTCTTGCTTCATAACTTGCTATTCTAAGAGCATGACATTTTTTGCTAAGTATAGCATTACCCCCATAGTTAGTGTTTACGCTTATTATCAACTTTTCCTCTGGAAAGTGGCATATTAAACGATTTCTAGGATCTAGATTGACCATAGCATGTATCCCTTTGACGAAATCACTAGATCCGCCAAGCTTTTTAAGAGCAATTCTGCCCATCCTGGTTAATATTCTAAGATTGGCTACGATGTATGGGCTATCCGTAATTTGAATTCCTACTCTAGAAAATTTAGAATCAAAAGGTCCTAGGAGATAAGGAACCACATACATAGTTTTACCCCTCATCGAATCCTTGAGAATGTCTAACAAAATATCTTTAGCCTTTTCAGGAGGCATCCAATTGTTATTAGGTCCAGCATCTTCTTTATTCCTAGTACAGACAAAGGTTGATTCTTCAGTTCTAGCTATATCGTTAGGATCACTCCTATGCAAGTAACAGGAAGGGAATTCATCTTGATTTATTTCTATCAAAATCTTTTTCGAGAGCATTTCTCTAATTAATGATTGATATTCCTCATCGCTTCCGTCACACCAATAGATTGAAGAAGGTTTAGTGATATTAGCTACAGAATGAACCCAATCAAAAAGATGTTTGTTAATGGAATAAACCTCTGTCTCGGCTATGACCATATTAAATAGTAACTTAATAGAATTTAAGCCTGTTCCAGTTCTTCTTCCATCTCTTTTTTCGCTCTTGAAATCCTTTCATAGAGAATATTGAGCATTAACTCACTAACTAGAGGTGCTTCGAACCTATCAACGTTTTCTATGAAACGCCCTATATCTTTTATCTCCCTGTACGCCGTTTTACCGTTTTTCTCTAGAACGAGAATAAGAGATCCTTCTTTCGATAAATAGACCTTTTTAAAACCGAATTCCTCAGCTAAAACAGGAAGTTCGATGTTTTCTGAGCCAATATTTAATCAACTCATTATGAATTATTTCTATGAAGTTTACTTTTTGCTTTGAATTATAGGTAGCTGCTTGACTATATGCTGAGGTATTTCTCTTAGTTTTTGATCTATAGCCCTACTAGTTACAAATTTAATCTTAGGCTTGGCATCGCTTTTTATAACCTTGCCAGACTTCAAGGCTGCTTCTAAAATCTGCTTGCCCAATTCAGTCCTTACTAATAGAAAGTTCCATCCTGGAGGAGCACCATTAGCACCAAGTGAAATATCACTTACCTCGGCTGTGAAATCATGACAAACAAAACAAGAACCAAATATAGCTTCGTCGAAATCCTCGATCTTTAATTCTTTGACGCTTCCATCCTTTAATTTGAAGATTAACTTTCCTTTAACGTCAATTCTATCTATGTCCTTCGGAGTTATAGCTAATTTTTCTTTCACTATATCCAAGAAATCTTCTCTCATCCATGTAGAGGAGCAGAATAAACCTAAAAGCAAAGCAACCCTTCCTTTGAATTTAGGTATCTTATCCATTAACTTAACAGCTGCTGTTTGACATCCTGTTCCTACAATAGCGATCTTCTTCAACTTCATCTTCTCTATAGCAGTCCTTAGAGGAGTAACCATAGGCACATGCCAATATATGGTTTGAGCATATTTTCTGACATCATCCTTGTTTGTAACGATCACAGCCTTAGCATACCATTCCTCATCCCTCGCAGCTAATATGGCTGAATCTATTACCCCCATTTCAAATGCCTGTTCTAAAATTGCAGTTGTTACACCTCCATCTGTAGCTTTCAAACTTTCATCTGAAGCCTTATATATTCCGTATTCGAGATAATTCCCCAAAGGTCTTTCAAGAGGAGCTTCATAAGGATGTAGGACAGGACATACCAATGGACATAACCCGCATAAAGTGCAAACCCCTATCAATTGGGCTCCTTCAGAGCTATATTCATCTACTTTAAGTACGTCTGGAGGACATACTGCAACACATGCGCCACATCTGACACATAAGTTAGGCTTCACTACTAATGAAGCTAGATCACCGAATGTTAGCAATTGAGACATTACAAAAACAAACTATTCTAAGAAGTTAATAAATATGACCCAAAAATTTTAAATTCTATAAATCCTAATAAAGAGAGAGGTATGGTAGAAGCTTTCATCTTCCTAGTAGCGGAACCTAATAAAATAGACAGAGTAGGTAGCGATGTCAAAAAAGTAGAAGGAGTAAAGGAAGTCTATGCAGTAACAGGAGAATTCGATCTGGTACTTAAAGTAGAAGCCAAAGACTTTTCAGAATTATCTAAGATAGTTAAAGAAAAAGTACTCAATATAGCAGGCGTAGTTAAGACCACGACTTCAGTAGTTATAGAGAAATATTAACTGTTCCAACTAAACCTTTTCGCTTTTTCTACGTCGAAACCTAGTTTTTCACCCCACTTCTCTATGGCTTTCAGAATCACATTAGCCCCTAACATCGATAAACCTATCATGAAGGCTTTGAATAAAGGATTAGTCTTAAATACATATCTTGAGGCTGATACCAGTTCCAGTATTGTATGTCTCCATGCTCTATATATCACAGTGAAAGAAGCTTGATTTATCTGCTCATCTACCCTATAGAAATCTTTATCTCTTAGCAAACCTATAGGAATAAAACTAAGAGGTGTTACTGTGAAGTGAGCTTTATTCCCTACGCGTTTGGGTAATTCTTTTTCGAGTCTATCTATTAGTCTGGCTGTGTCCCAACTATCATCCTCACTTTCTCCAGGTAAGCCTATGATCAAGGTATAGGCAGGGAACCAATAATTCTCATTCAAGACCGCGTTGCCCTCAAATATAACCTCAGACCACTCTTCAGCATCGAAAGGTTTAGCTTTCAATGGCATATAGCTAGTTAATATTTTAGAGGAGCCTGACTCCAAGCCGCATTGAATACCTATCCAATTTCTTTGACCTGCCCTCAATATTTTAGAAAGATCCCTTATTAACAAAGGATCAGCAGCAGCTGCTGATACAGTTCCATGGGTAGGATTCATATGCACTATCCCTTTTATGGACATAATGCTGCTGAACAATCTTATCAGAGCATCCCTATTAGGATAGAAAGTTGACTTGTCTTCTACTTCGTACAGGAAAATATCTTCGCTGTGCAACCATACATTCCTAATTCCTCCACTAAGGTTTACCAATACTTCTTTCTTTATTTTCTCTACAGGCATATATCTTCCAAATCTCAAGTTAGGTTCACAAAAGTGGCAGTTTCTTCCGCATCCTCGCATGGCTTCGACAAATCCATGCATTGCGGGCCTAACTATAACCGGTATTTCTTCTATATTAGGATGGCCTCTGACTTTTACTACATTACTTAAACCATCCCTTTCAATTTGATGAAATAAACCAGGCAAGAGATGATCTATCTCTCCCATTATTAGATGATCTATCTCAAGCTCACTTAGGTAATTCCTCTTGATATCTAGTTGCCAAGCTCCGCTTCCTCCTACTACAATCTTGAACTTTAGATTCCTTTTCCTCCTAATCTCTGCTACAGTTTTAACCAGTTTTATGAAATAATACTTAGTATAAGCAGTGTAATAGCCGCCGTATGTGAACATCATAGTAACGGGTCCTAGTCCTAGAGGGTCCATTGTATTTATAGCTACTATTCTCGTATCTTCATCAATGTACTTATGAACATAATCTGAATGTACAACTGCTATTTCATTTGGTTTATACCCCCTGAGCAAACCAGCTTCCAACTTCCTCAAAGGATATGGAGCTCGCACCAATATACCATCATGAGTAGGAACCTGGCCTGTTAGGAAATCATACAAAAATTTAGGTGTCTTTTCTACGGGTGCACAACTAAAGAAGTCCAATAGAGGAATGTGATGGAATTCTCCGGTAAGAGTTCTATCTGCTGTAAGAACAACTCTTACCATTTAATTTAAATTAAAAAAGCAACTATATAAACATTTCGAAAAATTAAAAGGAAAGAATTTGTTATATAAGATTATGAAAATAGCAATACTAGGAGGAACAGGAGATCTAGGAGTAGGCTTAGCTATAAGGTTATCAAGATATCACGATGTAATCATAGGCTCTAGAGATAAGGAGAAAGCGATAAACCAAGCTAAAGAATATGCAAGCAAAGCAATACTTGCGTATCAAACTGAAGTCAAAGGAAGTATAATAGGCATGAAAAATGAAGAAGCAGTAAAAGAAGCTGATGTAATAATACTATCCATACCCCCAAATGCAGTTTATGAATTTTTAGAAAAGATAAAAGGCGAAATTAATAGAGAAGCCGTAATAATATCCCCTATAGTTCCTGTTTCTAAACCTAATAGGAAATTCATCTATGATCCCTCTTTAATAAGACCAGGAGCAAGATCTGCAGGTGAAGAAATTAGTAAGATTTTAAACACGGATAAGGTTGTTTCTTCTTTACATAACATACCTGCTAAGAAATTGGCAGACCCTTATGCAATACTGAACTATGACCTACTTTATTGTGCTAACGATAAAAATTCAATAGAAAAATTCTTAGAAATCGTCAAACATATAGATCAAAACTTAAATCCTTTATACGTAGGAGATCTTGAGCTTTCTTATTTACTTGAATCAATAACAGTAACAATTTTGAATATAGCGTTAAATATGAGAAAATATAATTTAAGTATAAAATTCATTTGATAAAATAATTATTAATTCTTTTTTGAAAATAAATATCTTTTAAAATTTTACTCTTTGCTATTATTTTATTTTTGTTTATTAAAAGTTTTGAAAAGGAATACGCTAATGCTTCTTTTACATCCTCGAATTCCAAAAATTTCTCTTTCAAGATTTCTCTAATGCTCTCCCTAACAAACCAAACACCTATGGATGTAATAAAACCCGGCAATATTTCTCTTATTGCTAATACCGTGGCCTGTCTTCTTTCTAGATATAATCTTTCAGCAGCTGCCAATCTGACTGCATAATAACATCCTCCTAGGTTTGCATACTCCTTCCTTCCATTAAAGCCTTCATAATCAGATTCGGCTTCAGCTTCTTTACCATATAAATTCCAAGTAGTGTTCGGATACCAACACTCAATCCATTCATAAGACCATTTACTAGGAAGCATTATCACGACAAATCGATTAAGATGTTTCTCTTTGAAATAAACTCTTACTTTATCTATCGTTTCATAAGATTTTATCTTCTCCACCAATGCTTTTGAAATCGTATCATCAACCGCAGTTATACTCCATCTAGTAGGAACGAGTTTTCGATTCTTTTTAGAGCCAAGCATCCCAACGCTTAGTATCTTGGCTATCCTGGAGACTTCTATACCTTCTAGATAAAGGTTGATGATCGCCTCACCTGCCTTCAAATCCTTATCATAATATGCTTTCTCTATTTTTTCGTCCATTTTAATGCTAGAAAAGACCTTGAAATCTTGAAGCATAGCAGAAGGGCCCATTGGATGAGATACATCATCTAGGAGTACTCTCTTTGAAGGTGCTTGCTTTAGCTTCAGTTCTATATCAACTGGATGCTTTGCAGCCGTGATCTCTTGAAGATCCAAAAGCCAATTAGGTTCATTTACAACATCTTCGATCTTAGCTATCCTATAACTTCTAACCATCGAAAAGCGAAAGTTAAGTATGTCTTCAAGCCTTAAATCACCCCAACGCTCAGGGAGATCGTAATGACTCGTATTTCCTATCAAAGGGGGAACTAAAGGTCCTACCCTAACTTTAGGATATCCGAACCTTCCTACAAAAGCAGCAGGGGGCGAAGATCCTTCAATGACTCTTTTGCTCATTTCTATACTTCTCAACATTCTCGTTGTCTTGACGATTATTGGACAATAACTCCTTCCGCACAAATAACGTGTACCCCTGCAAGGTATGCAAATCTCAGCAGACGGTTCTAAAATAATTTTAATTCTTCCTTCATTAAAATCCATTCTTAAATCATCTATGTCTAATATTCTATTCATAGCTTAATTTATCTTGATCTTATTAAGATTAACCATAGATAAATAGTTAAAAATGAAACTAATATCCAGAAAAAGCATTTAGATAAAAGACAACTCATGAGTTTCCTATTGTAAAAATCATCTTGACCTTTAAGTTTAAATCGAACTAAGAGTTCTATACTTATGAATAAAATAATCCTAAGTGATGAAGAAATACCAAAATATTGGTATAACATACTCCCCGACCTCCCTAAACCTTTGCCGAAACCAAAGGAACCTGATGATGGGATTTCTAGGATGAAATTCCTGGAGAAGGTGATGATAAAAGAATGCCTTAGACAAGAGTTTTCGGAAGAGAGATGGATAAGGATTCCTGACGAATTATTGGAAATTTACTTACATGTAGGAAGACCGAGACCACTTTACAGAGCTAAGAGATTAGAACAAAGGTTGGGGGTTAAAAAAGTCAAAATATTCTACAAGAGAGAAGACCTAAGCCCGCCAGGATCTCATAAACTAAACACCGCTTTAGCCCAAGCTTACTACGCTTTAAAAGAAGGAAAGGAGAAGTTAGTCACGGAAACAGGTGCAGGTCAATGGGGAACAGCATTGGCTTATGCCGCTAATTTTTTTGGGTTGAAATGCGAAGTCTTCTGGGTTAGGAATGTTTACGATTGGAAAAAGCAAAGAAGAATCCTCATGAAGCTTTATGGCGCTGAAGTTCATCCTTCACCTAGTAATAGAACTAAAATAGGAAGAAAATACTTAGAAACGAATCCAAACCATCCAGGATCTCTTTCCATAGCGATATCAGAAGGATTGGAAACCGCCGCCAATGAAGAGAAAGCAGCATATGCTCTAGGTTCTGTATTGAACCACGTGCTTTTACATCAAACTATAATAGGGTTAGAGACTTTAGAACAATTTAAAAAAATAGACCTCCTTCCTAACTTGGTCATATCTTGTTTAGGAGGCGGCTCTAACTTTGGAGGAATAGCACTACCTTTCATAAAAGAGATGCTTTATAAAAAGTTGGATTGTGAATTCTTAGCGGTCCAATCAGAAGCAGCACCGAATTTGGTAAAAGGTAAATACGAATACGATTTCGCAGATGCTGCTGAACAAACACCCTTGCTAAAGATGTATACTTTAGGACACAAGTCTGAATTCAAAGAAATAAAAGGGGATGGTTTGAGGTATCATGCTGCAGCACCCATAATAAGTCTTCTTAAAGAAGAAGGAATAGTCAAAGCTATGTATTACCCCATCGACGAAAAAGCAGTATTTGAAGCTGCTAAGGTATTCCTAGAAACCGAAGGATGGTTAGTCGCAGCTGAATCAGCTTATGCAGTGAGAGGATGCATAGATGAAGCTATAAAAGCTGAAAGGAAAGGTGAAGAAAAAATAATATTGATGAACATAAGCGGACATGGATTCTTGGATCTCGATGCTTATAAAGAGAAGCTTGGAATAGAATAAAAAATTGAATTTAG
>JBEPYP010000019.1:0-10038 GCA_041641355.1 Thermoproteota archaeon
CAGTGACTACGAAGTTATTTGCTAAGGCTTCACTTACAGAAGCCCTTGTTATCCTAGCCAAATTACCTATAAGAAAGAGAGATAAAGTAACCGCAGGTAGAATTAGGTGTCTAGGGGATTCAGCACCGCTTGAAGGAAGTACGTTTAAACTTACGGCGAAGATGAATATCAGCATAAGACCTATCCAGAATAGAGGGGTGGAAGCACCTATTACTGAAACTACTGATGAAACATAAGCTAACTTAGATCTAGGTTTAATAGCTGAATATATTCCCAAAGGAATTGCAACAGCTATAGCTATAGCTTGGGCGGCTAACGCTAAAATGAGAGTATAAGGAAACCGAGCCATTATTTCATTCAACACAGGAGTCCCATATTTCAATGAGGTACCTAAATCAAGTACTAATATTGAGCCTATATAGTTTATCAATTGAACATAGAGAGGGGCATTAAGTCCTAACTGTTCTCGGAGTCTTTCAATATCAGCAGGAGAAGCCTCAGGACCAGCTATAAGTCTAGCGGGATCGCCTGGAAGAATCCTGATGAGTATGAACATGACTAAGATAGCTCCGAATAAAGTAGGAATAGCTTGAGCTATCCTTATACTGATGTATCTGGCTAGAGACATTTATTGTGTATTCGCTTAGTAAAATAAAAAGATTTGGTCATGAAAATTCCTAATAAGAATCTTCCTAAAAGGTTAATTGAGTAAAACCAAGAATTTGAAAATGATCGTTAATTAATTTTCACCTTTAATGTCAAAGAGCTGGATAGCTAAGGTAAAACTTATAGTAGCTTCCCCTTCACCCTCGAAACGCCAAATAACTGAGAGATTAACCGTGTATTCATCGTTACTTATTACCATTGGTTCATCCCAGCCTGGAATGATTACCAATATCCTTGCGCAGCCGCCTTCTTCTAAAAGACAAGGCATGATTATCCTGTAGTTGTTATTCTCTCCCACCAATCCTAGATCGCCTGTTATGATAAAGGATACTTTACCTTTGATTGATTTCTCGTATTCTACTAACTTAACTATCATATTCTTTTTATCCGTCACCTTAAGCTTAGCTACATTTTGAAATGTAACTTGACCATCGCCTTTTATGGTTCCCAAATTCACCCTAATTAAGTCAGGAGAGATTTCCTTAGCATTAGGCCTTTTAGTCTCATTGTTCATGGCTATAACCCCGACAAAGCTCAAAACGAAAACGCTCGAAACAATTATCAATAAAGCCATGGATATAAATAAAGCTATTTTCAATTTGTTTAATTTCTTTAACTGCTCCATATTCATGTAAATCAAACAATGTCAAAGTATATAATTAAAGATTTTTTAAAAAAGGTTAAACAATATTGAACGTTGAAATAACTAAGATAGCTTGATTTGATCATCCCAAATCTTGTGCAATTTAATGACTTAGACAAACTCTCATAGAAAGGGAATTAACTTTGCAAACCTACCCTATTTCGCTGAAATTAATGATTTCATCCTTCACGCATAAAATTTTTATTTAAAGAAAAGATTAGAGTGAAGTGAAGGTGATATGATTCCGATTTACTCATAAAATAGGCATCTTAGGCGCAGGTAGACTAGGACAGGCTATCATTAAAGGTTTCTTAAGAGCTGGGATCGAAGCTGGAAATATAGTAGCATCTGTCAAAACATTAAAATCTGCAGAAAATATCAGAAAATTAGGAGTTGAAGTATTTTTAGACAATGAAGAATTAATTAAAAATTCAGACATAATTATAATCGCACTAAAACCATTAACTATAATAGAAATTTTGAATTCGTTAGCTAAATCTTTGAGAGATAAAGTAATAATATCCGTAGCAGCATTGATACCCCTTAGAACATATTTGAACGCCATCCAAAACGCAGAAATTTACAGAGCCATGCCTAATATAAACGTCGAAGTCAATAAAGGTTTCATAGCGATCTGCGGTAATAAAGGTAACAATGCAGAATTGGTTGAAAGAATATTCAATTTATTAGGAGAAGTGGTATGGGTTGAAGAAAATGTATTGGATAAATTGACTCTAATATCCGCTTCGACGCCAGCATTGGTAGCTGAGTTGATGGATGTGATGGAACTCTCAGCATTATACTTAGGCATACCCCATGATTTGGCTGAAAAAGCGATAACGAACGTTTTCTTGGGCACTGCAGAATTGGCTAGGATTAAAGATTTACGAACTATAAGGAATTCTGTAATAACCCCTAAAGGAATTACTATAAGATTATTGCACAGATACTTGAATCACAATATAAAGTCCTCAATAATTGATACATTATTATATGCTTCAAGAGAGCTGGATAAAATGATCGAGAAATTTAATAAGAATAAGTAGGAATATTAGATAAATATTACACTTTTACCATAGAATTTCTTTTAATCTGCGATAGAGTGACTTATCCTTTATGATTAATCATAAACAATTAAAACAAAGATTTGGTCAAGATTTGCAAAAAGCTCTAAGTCTATCCTTTAACAATTTCCTACATAAAAACAACTTATGTTAAGATCATATCTATGAACGTCTCTAGGTTTAATCTTTTTTATGTATTAGCTTTTTTTCATTAGCATTAGTATAGCATCAAAGACCAATACGAGTTCTCCTTTTTGATTATAGATTTCGTTCTTAAAGGTTACTAAACCGTACTTCTCCTTTTCTCTTTTATCTGCTACGATAAGCTTGGCTTTAATAGTATCTCCTATTCTTACTGGTTTAATAAACCTAAGTCTATCTACTCCATAGAGCGCAACAAGAGTCCCCTCGAATACTCCCAGTCTAAACCATAGACCGCTTACGATGGATACTATAAGAAAACCATGAGCAATTCTACTACCGAACATGGTTTTAGAAGCAAAAGTTTCATCTGTATGAAGGCTATAAAAATCACCGCTAACACCGGCAAAATTAACGATATCACTTTCAGTTATGGTTCTCCCAGGTGTTTCTAAGGTTTGCCCGATCGAGAAATCTTCATAGTAGAGTGCCATAACACACCCTGACTAAAAAAATGCAGTATGCATATAAAGCTATCTTTGAAGTTGCTACTGCATAATATTTGAAATAATCTACGTAATACTTTAGAAGACGATCCTGAAAGTTATGGAATGACATGGTAAAGTATAGAAAGATGTGTTGACTCTTTAATATTCATAAGCCCTTCTTTTTAATATCTGCTTAACTAATGTATAATCATCTAAAGAACTACCCAAACGATTTGTTTATTTTAGAGAAATCTTTCATCCAAACCTACATTTCAGTCCAGTTATTACGTCTCCTATTACTTCTTTACTGAAATCCTAAATTCAGAGATGGAAATAAAAATTAAATATTAATTTAATGCTCTAACCTCCCTTAGAGAGAAAAGTACGTCCTTTGATTGCTTCCATAATAGATCTCCTTATTTGCTTTAAACTAGTTATCATAGCTCTAGGTTTCTTTACGTAGAAAATAATGCCGTGGGGCATCACCATTATTATTGAAATAAAAAGTCCTCCTACAAACACTAAACTCCATCCACCCACATAGTCTGCTACGAATCTCTCAGCTATGGTCACCAATACAGCACCGAGTATTGGTCCTACAATAGGATATACCCCTCCTATTATTGTATAAATCAGTCCATATACGGAAAGAAGGGGAGAAAAAGTTCTATCTGGATTTATGTTATACGCATATACGGTATAAATACTCCCACTCATTGCAGCTAGTGCTCCTGAAATAGCCATAGCTATTGTTTTATATAGGAATGTATTATAGCCTAAACTCTCCATCCTCAATTCGTTCTCCCTTATAGAAACCCATATAGTGCCTAAAGGTGTTTTAAGTATCTTTTCTAATACTGAATAGGATAGGATCATGAGGGTCAGCGATACTATATACAAGTTTGGTGATATTTTAAGAGAGCTATCCCTCTCAGCAATGGTAGTAGGTAGTAATACCAAAAGAGGTATTAAGGCTATGACTACTACTAACAATATCTTTGTTCCACTATTCAAATGCTCATGAGGTCTTTTGAGCATTAGATAGAGTGAAATCAAAACAATCGCTGATACAAAGACTATTGGAATATACGATATGATTGTCGATTTGAAAACTTCAGGTATGGTAATCAGCAATCCTTGTTCAGAACCACTTATCTCCCTAAGCTCTCTTCTTCGATAAAGAAAATAGACCACCATGAGAACTGTTAAGGTGATGAATGCAAAAGGAATCCCGCTAAAAGCTTTTCTAACTATTAAAGCGAAGACGACTCCGACTGAAGCTCCTACAATGAGTGAGGTGAGAATAGTAATAAACCAAGGAATATTGTACCACATGAGCTGATAAGCAGTAATATAAGCTCCAAGACCGAAGAAAAGTGCATGACCAAAATTGAGCAATCCAAGATATCCTAGTAGAAGAGCGAATGAAAGAGCGAAAACGGACATTATGTATGCATATGTTAATATTGGGACCAATCTAACGAGCCCTACAGCATCTAAGATTAAAAATAAGAGGGAAAGCAACGCATACGCCAAGGCTAATTTCAAAATTCTCATGTCTACCTTTTTATGATACCTTCGGGCCTTAGAAGAAGAATAACCAACATAAGGATGAATATGGATAGTTCAGTCAGATACGGAGCGTAATACATAGAAAGTTGCTGAGAAAGACCTGCCAGAAAAGAAGCTATTAAAGTACCGCTTAAACTACCTATACCTCCAATTACCACTATTGCGAAGACGTAGAGTAGATAGTTTATACCTAAGGTTGAGTACACACCTTGCCACGGAACAAGCGCTGCTCCTGCAAGTCCTGCCAAAGCGGCTCCTATTACAAATGTAATAGTAAATACTCTTTCTATATTAATGCCGAAAGTTTGAATCATCTCCCTATCATCTATTCCAGCCCTTATTACTATTCCGTATCTGGTTCTCTTGAAGAAGGCGTATAGTATTATTAACATAACTATACCAATCGCTATTATGAAGAGCCGGTATTTGTAGATAATTATACTCCCCAAAGAAACAACTCCTTCTAGATCCTTAGGAAACCATATATATGTTACATCACCCCATCTAAGCCAAGCTATTCTATCAAGAAGAAGCATTAAACCAACAGTTATTAGAGCTTGGATTAATGGATTTCTCGATCTTTTCAGTAAGAAGTACTCTACTAGGAAACCCATGAATCCGACTGAAGCCGCAGAAGCTACGAAGCCTAAGAAGAGATTGTTCATCCTCGAGGAAATCTCATAGCCTATATATGCTCCCCAAAGGAAAAAGCTTCCATGAGCAAAATTAACGATCCTCATCAACCCGAATATCACAGATAGACCTAGCGATAATAACAAGAATATAAAACTTAGTGCGATACCATCTATCAAGGCAGATATTAGGATATTGATGTCCATCTTGATCGTCTCAAGTAGTTACTCCTAAATACTTATCCATGAGCTCTTTATTACTTAAAAGTTCTTCAACAAATCCTTGCGAAATAACGCTACCGTTACTCATCACAACATATTTACCCTTAATCTTCCTCAGAACAGCAGGCTTTGTCTCTACAATTATCATCGAGAGATTTTCTTTTATAAGATTTTCAAGAGAAAATATGATTCTTGAAACAAATACGGGGCTCAACCCTTCCGTAGGTTCATCGATTAAGAGAAGTTTTACATTAGGAGATACGATGGCCCTTGCTATGTTCAGCATTTGTTGCTGACCTCCACTAAGTTGGTTCGCTTTTAACTTTCTAAGTTTCTTAAGATCTGGGAATATATTATAAACATATTCGAGTCTATCAGTTACGTCCTTTTTCTTAGAGTCCGTATCCATAAGCCCTATCAATAGATTTTCCTCAACGCTTAAACTATTGAAGAGTCTTCTATTATCTGGCACATATCTTATCCCCATCTTAGCTCTTTCATAAGATGGCTTGTAGGTTATATCCAAATTCTTGTATATGATTCTCCCTCTTGAAGGCTGAATAAAGCCAACGATGCTTCTTAGAAGTGTTGTTTTTCCAGACCCGTTTCTTCCTATTATAAAGAGTGTTTCTCCTTCCTCAACAGTAAGGTCTATTCCTTGTATTACGTGTAAAAAAGAGCTTATGTAAACATGTAAGTCTTGTATCTTAAGCATACTCAGCACCAAGATAGGCTTCTATAACATCCTTATTCTTTATGACGTCATCGGGCTTTCCGTCTGCGATTACCCTTCCCTCTTTCATCACGATTACACGATCGGCCAACTTTCTAACAACCTCAACTTTATGCTCAACTAGAAGAATTGTGAGCGAACTATTGCTTCTTCTCAAATTATTGATGGTATCTATTATTGTAGGTATCTGTTCTGCCGAGAGACCAGATGTAGGTTCATCCAGCAAGAGCAGCTTCGGTTTCTGAACTAGCGCAAGTAACAGATCAAGCTTTCTTTGCTCAGCTTGTGTAAGTGAATTCACAAACCAATATTCTTTTCCGCTTAGATTCACTATTTCTAGAAGTTCCCTAGCGATATGATCCACGTCTTGGTATTTTTCCATTTCTTTAAAAGGGTTTATAGAAGATACAAAACCTTTGAATTTCAAAAATATAGCTACCTTTAAGTTATCTAGAACAGTTAGATTTGGAAAAATACTTATATTCTGAAAAGACCTTCCTATCCCTTCTTGAATCCTTTTATAAAGAGGTATTTTAGTTATGTCTTTACCTTCGAAAAAAAATCTTTCCTTGATCTGGTATTAAAACTCCGCTTATAAGATTAAGCAAAGTAGTCTTTCCGGCCCCATTAGGTCCTATTATCGCTGTTAAAGATCCTCTTTCTATAGCTATTGATACCCTATTAACAGCTATAAGTCCTCCGAATCTTTTTGTTAGATCAACGATTTCCAGAATAGCTTTCATTTGGCTCTTCTCCTTAAGAGAATTAACGATAAAGTTGCGAGCAATGCTACGATTACTGCAACTAAGGCGACTATTGTTAGAGTCTGGTCCCCTGGAGAAGGAGTGGTTACCGTAGCAGGAATAGTTACCGTTACTATCGGCGTAGTTGTTTGCTCTGGACGTTGAATAACTATACTTGCGGATGCGTTTGCAGATAAACCTATGAAGTCCTTACAACTTAACAATATTTTAAAAACTCCTGGATTCGAGAATGTATACGTTACACTTATCCCGGTGATATTCTTACCTTCGATCTCCCATTGACATACATATGGAGGAGTCCCTCCTGATATTGACGCTTTCAGCGTGGCGGTGAACGGGGCTATGCCCGTTATTGGAGCGTCTATTGATACAGAGAAAGTCTTTGGAAACGGTTTGTAAGATGTTAATAATCTAGGAATTACTTTTTCCAAAGGTATGGTAGATATGTATTCGCCTATCGTAAGACCATAGGTATCTGAGTTTGGATCATTATCTATAATATACCTAACTATATAGAATGGTCTTATAGCTTGATGATCTTCAGCTCTTATCGTTGTAGTCCCCATAGGAGTCTCAAGAGTTAACCCTTCTAGAAAACCTATCATTTTGTCTGTGTTAAGATCTGGTACTCTCTTAATGGCTTCGACAATGAATTGTGCTGTAGCAAAAGCTGGGGGATGCCATAGATCTGGTACTCTGGCATATGATAATTTATTGAGAGCTCCACAAGGATTACCTCTTAGAAAATCGTACGGATATATATTTTCATCCTTCATCATGTCGATGAGGACTTTATAGAGAGGACTTTGGCTAGCTCTATATGCATCGTAAGTCACAGCGGTTAAATTATTTAGACTTCCTTCAAGTCCGGGTATACAAAAGTTTATATAATTCGTCGTGAACAAATCTATCATTATACTCGCCAAAGGTATCCTTCCAAGCATGTTTAGAGCTGCATAATCCCTTAATATAAGGCTAAAATCACCTGCCCATACTATTGCTACAACGTCTGGAGCTGTAGCGTTTATTCTAAGTAGATAAGGCTTAAAATCCGTGGTGATTAAAGGAACCCATTCGAGAGCTACTATCCTAGTTCCCGTATATTTTGAAAGCGCTGCTTGGAGAGATTCCACAAAAGACCAACCAAATTCGTAATCCGCTGCCAAGATAGCAAACTTTTTGTATTTTAAAGTCTCAACCATATAAAATACCATAGCCGCTGCATCTTGATCGGTGTTTCTTGCTACCCTGAAGATATATTTGTTAAAAATAGGGTCTTGAGTTATTGATGCGGCAGCTGCAGGAACAATGAAAAATAGCTTTTCGTATTGCTTAGCTATGGAAGCCAGTGTTACTGCAACGCTACTAAAAGTCTCACCTGCAAGTATATTTGCCCTCCATTCTTCAATCGCTTCTCTAGCTTTGGATATCGCTACGTCAGGCCTTCCCTGTGTATCAAATACTTTGACCACTATTTTCCGACCGTCTGGCAGATTATAGGTTGCTTCCTTAAGGTTTAAAAGAAGTGATAAATTGTCAGGTTTTTTATCACCCGTAGCATACTCTAAACCAAGGTGGAACCCCTGAATAGCCCAAGTACCATAGAAGTTGAGAACAGCTGCAGTCCTAGGCTGAAAGAATGCTATTTTAATGGTCTGAACTTCTGCTTTAACGCTAGGTATATTTTGGGTTGGAACAACTATTATTAACAACACCACTAAGAGAATGCCCAAAGAAATAAACTTAAAAGAATTTTCTTTCCTACAACTCATGATTAAAAAATCAATTTTTCCCATATAAACTTTTCTAATAAAAATATGTGGATTATTTAATCAAGCTAGCTCTAAAAAGGAAATTCTCTTAGCTCCTCTTCAACTACTATAGGTTGCTTCAAAGATTTATACGCCCCTTGCTCAACTTTGCTTATGAATCTTCTCACCAGCTCATTAAACTCTCTAGCTCTCTCTATATTTATGACATGCCCTGTTCTTTTAAATATGATTAGTGTTGAATTAGGTAGTTTGGAATGAAGTTTATAAGCATTTCCTACCGGAACTACCCTATCCTCTGTCCCATGTATTATTAACACTGGACAAGCTATCTTATGTAAACTTGCTGATGCATCAAAATTAACCACGGCCGCAGCTTGATTAAGTAGCGCCTCTGGAGGAGGAATCTCCCTTAATCTAAGATCCAATATATATTCGAAGAGCTGTTCATTTTTCTCAATCCAAGACTCTGAAAGAGCATAACTCTTCATTTTCAATCTGTACAGTTCTCTCTCATCCCTTATATGCGGAGGTGGAGGCCCAAACATTAGCTGTATAGTCTCAGTAGGTGTAGGATCTATGTCTTTACCGCCATGATGGGTCGCGGTCAATATCAAAGATTTCACCATCTCAGGATATTTTAGGGCAAATTTCTGTGCTATCATACCGCCCATGGATACACCCAAGACGTGTGTTTGGGATACACCAGCTGCATCTAAAACAGCTTTCAGATCTTCTGCAAATAGATCCATAGTGTACGGATAATTTGGTTTGTCAGATTTTCCAACCCCCCTATTATCGAAAATTATGAGTTTATGATCTCTAGATAGATCATCTACTTGAAGGACCCACATCCAAGTAGCATACCCTATGCCCTCTATGAGAGAGAGGGATGGACCTGAACCTTTTACCTCGTAGTATATTTTGGCGTCCTTGGAGATTACGTACGGCATTCTAACCCCACCTCAATACTGTAGCACCCCACAGAAAGCCTGTTCCTCCCGATGCTAAAACCACCAATGATCCGTCTCTAACCAACCCTCTCTTGATTCCTATATCAAGCCCTATAATCATATCACTACTTTGTGTATGTCCGTAATCCTCTAAATATGGAGCCTTTTGCTCTTCTATGCCGAGTTCTTTCACTATTTCTATATGAAAACTTTTCTTCATATGATTTATAACTAGGAGATCGATATCTTTTATACTATAACCACTTCTCTCCACCGCTTCCTCTATCACCCTCACAAAATTCTTCTTGCTGATCTTTGAGAGATCTTCTTTAAGTCGGTTCTTATCAAGCAGACTATCAAAATAAGGCCTCTCTATATAACGAGGTTCTTC
>JBEPYP010000020.1:0-9823 GCA_041641355.1 Thermoproteota archaeon
CTGTTTCACAAAACTCGTTTGCGAGGTCTGATACTGATATTTTATGTGGATATGGTGGTATTACCGGAGGCGAATTCCAGTTCCATCCCCTTAACTCTTCGCTAACGTCTACCTGCATGTTTCTGAATATTCTCGAATATTTTACAACATCATCTATTGTGAAAAACATATCACTAATAAGTAAGAATTTGCTTATTTTTTTATGGGAAAAGTTGCAATCGTCGATAAATACGGTGCATTTTTAGGAGTTAAAGATGGTAGGTTTCAACTTAAATATAAGAATGAGGTTCTATGGGATTTGGCACCTGTAGAATTAGATTCAATTGTTTTCACCGTAACTGGTGCATCGATTTCAGCTTCTGCGATCAAGCTTGCTAACTCGTTCTTCGTAGATTTAGTCTTCATGGAAAACAATGAACCAATTGCTAGGCTTACACAGGCTAAGTATGGACCTCCGATAAAGACATGGATAATGCAGATTAAGACATATAAAAACAAGGACCGCTGTGTTCAGTTAGCTCAGCTTTTCGTTGAAGGCAAGATACATAACCAGCGCATAGTGCTTAGCGATTTCGCAAAAAGATTCAGAGCTTCAAGCAAACCAGATCATGAACTAGAATTAACAGCAGATAAATTAATAGAGCTTGAATCAAAGGTTAAGGAAACTAAGAATGTTAAGGAAGTAAGGGAAATCGAAGCTTTAGCTGCAAGATATTACTGGAGCCAAGTAGCGAGGATAATCCCGCATAATCTAGGATTTAAAAACAGAATACCAAGAAGCCGTAAATCGCTAGTTAGCGAGATAGATCCTTTTAATAAGGCATTAAACATAGGCTATTCAGCGTTGCTTAAAGAAATCTGGAATGCAGTATTCATAGCAGGATTATTACCTTACATAGGCTTTCTTCATGCTCCAAGAGCGGGAAAAATGGTATTAGTATTTGATTTGATGGAAGAATTCAGACCGATAGCTGTAGATAGACCTTTGATAACGATGGCAAGAAATAACGCAGATATATTGCTTAAACTCAAGGATGATGATGCTGAAGCGGTCAAAGAAGTTTGGAGAACTGTAATTAAGCGCATGAAAGAATCAAGCCCATCAATACAATCTTTAATACTAGAACAAGCAAGAAAGATAGCATCTCATGTTAGAGGAAATGAGGAATACAAGCCGTTTAAAGCAAGATGGTGATTCTAGGCTATCATGAAAAGCAAGGAGAATATGCGACCCCATTCTTCTAGGTAGTGATAATGGAGCTGATCACATTAGTAATATATGACATAACGGATGATGAACTTCGTCAAGCAGTAGCAAAATATCTCAGAAGAAAAGGACTGAAAAGAATACAAAAGAGCGCATTCGCAGGACCGCTAACAAGTGCACAAAGATCAGAAATCGTAGCAGGGCTTTCAAGGATCATAAGGGGAAAAGACAGGGTAAACATACAGATCTACCCATTGTCTCCAGCTAGTTTCAACCAAAGAATAATACTAGGAGCGAACATAGATTACGAGAAAGAAGACGTGGTAATATGAGCACACAATACATAGCCCCAACAGACATTAGGGAATATGCTTTCTGCCCAAGGCTAGTATACTACAAAAACCTCTTGCACATATATGAGAGAACGACTGAACCTATGATGCTAGGTAGAGAAGTACACGATGAACAACAAATAACGCACCTAATACCGCTACTAAAGGTGACGAAAGTATTGAAAAACGTAGAATTAGTCAGCAAAAGACTTAAAGTTGCTGGAAAAGTAGATTACATTCTTGTAACGAAATTCAACGAATACATACCAGTAGACATGAAGTTGTCAGAGCCATACCATGGAACTGCTCAAAAGCATCATAAAATGCAACTAACAGCTTACAGTTTGCTAATAGAAGAAGCGTATAAGACAATAGTAAAGAGAGCTATAATTTACTACTTAAGAGCGAGGAAAACAATCATAATACCTATAACGGATTCACTAAAAGCGCAAGCAAAAGAAATAATAAAAAACATTTATCGAATACTTGAAACCAACATAGAGCCAAAAGTGCCTTACATTGCAGCGAAATGCAAAAGCTGCAACTACTTAAGGTACTGCTGGCCTGCAAAATAAAACCTGAAGATAAACATAAGAATATGTGGAAACTCAAGCTTGCTTTTTGCTTCCGTCTAATTTCCTCATGAAAATAATATACCGAGAAGATTAGTTGAAGGCTATTTCAATGATTTCCATTGTTTAATTAAACATATTACTTTGAGGTCTTTTAGAGTTGTGCTAATGTTTCTATTGTTTAATTGATTTTAACGTTCATAATACATTTAGCAAATAATTAGTTTTACATATCATATGCCAGTACTATTCCCTTGGGATCAAGGGTGTATATTTTGTTCTTCCCCTTTTTGGTTTCTTTTATTACTCCGTAGCTTATTAGCTCTTTTATAGCTCTATAGACCGTGGGTTTTGGTTTTCCGAGTAATTGGGCTATCTTGGTTAGATTTATCTCTTTGTTTTCAGCTATCACTCTTAGAGCTTTCCTGGCCAAATCTGAGAAAATAGGTTTAAGCATCATATAAGTTAAAAATGACAGATCAGCTCTACTCCTCATATCTTCTGTCCACATGTATATTGCCAGCCTCCTAGGTTCCAAACTAGTTATTGCAGAGAATATAGCTAGCGCTCCCATTATCCTCATGCCTCCGCTGACGTCTAAAATGATCATGTCTTCCTCTAGCTTTGAGAATTTTTTGCTTAATTCTAAGAACGCTTCATCTGCTTTCGAAAAATCTATTTCCCATTCTTCGAAGCTGGTTTCCATATATTCCGTGACGAAATTTTTTGATCTCTTGAAGCGCTTTCATTACTTTGTCATTCTTATCGCGATTGATAATCACTATGCATTTATCGATGTTTTTTCCTATCTCAAGGATGGTTTTGAATTGAAATTTGACATCGAATCCTAGTGTAAAGATCAGGACTGTTTTGTAGTTCATGTTTGTATGCATTATAGATCAAAATCTTTAAACATCTTTCTCCCAGCAATTTTTCCTCTTGACGCCGAATGGTAATCTGCTAACATCAATATCGCCGTAATTCTAGTAGCGATTGTTGATGATATGAAATAAAGCGATTTTCTTTGAGTGACTTTATAAGCTGCATCTAGCGTATTTATGAAACTTAGCGGGTCGTATTCTTTCTTTAACCTCTCTATATCATTTAACTTGTTAAAATCAATGCTTATACCGCTAATAGGGAATTCTGAATTTACCTTATCTATGAATATTTTTAAGGCTTCACCAGGAGTTAATATTCTTTTCTTGAAATTGGCAATTACGTCTGGTATTTTTTCAGGAGATCTATATAATTGATATTTTCTGCTTTCTCCCATAGCCGCATGATGAGCTTGGATACTGAAATGCACTGCATACTTTAACCACTCACGCTTATCTTCTACACGTTCATATTCTCTATGTTCATAAGCCTTTATACTATAATCCTCACATACCACGTTAAGTACGTAACTCGAAATGACTTCATGCCCTATAAATGACTTCGGCGGCTGGTCTTTTTCATAATGCAGGAATATTTTTCCAACATCGTGGAATATTATCGTCACGAATAATGCTTCTTTTAGTTCTTCAGGATTCAATTCTAGCCTTTTCGCAGTGGTATTAAGTTCTTTCGTGCCTATATAGTATTTTTGTGCAAATTTCAACATATCAACTATGTGTTCCCAAAGCGTCTGCTCTTTTCTGGCCCAGAATATAGGATCACTCATGATAAACCCCTTCAAAAGCTATCTTATTATACAGTTCTCTTGTTATAGTAATCCCGCTTATTTGCTTATTTATTAAGTAGATGTTTCTGAAAAAGAGATTTGGTTGATTTAAGAATTCTTTAAGAATTTTTTCTACTTCAGATTTGTCTTCGATAGTTCCTGATTCGGTCTCTATCGATATATGTTCTATAGCATTACCTTCTACAATTTTCCGCAAAATCCAGAAGGGTATTCTCAAACGGTCCATCTTTTCTTCTTTCTTTTCTTTAATAGAAGAACGATCATCCTCTTCTTTAATAAAAGCTAGTATGTCGTCAGAATCTCTACCAAGCTTGCCTGATAATACATCAGCAACGTGCTTTTCTTGATCGAACGGAGATAGAGAGATTAACTCTTTAGGTAAGTTATCATATCTGATTTTAGTCTCTGTCTTCATTTTCCCATCAACTTCTTCTACGAGGTTCATGTAGCCCACATAGTCTTTTAGGTTTATAGGCAATTTTGGTTTAAATCTACCCTTGTTAGCTTCTAAGACCTCTATAGCAACTTTTACTTCTTCTATTTCATACGGTCCATAGTAAATCTTTGTTTCTTTTTCTTTAGTTTCTTGTTTAACCGATTCAGATACCTGCTTGAGCTTATTCTCGTCTATGATTATGATTGCTTTTGCTTGTTTATCATAATCCTTTCTTGCTATTCTTCCTAGTCTTTGTATAATGCTTTGAATAGGAGCAACATCGGTTATGAGAAGATCAGCACTTATGTCTAGTCCTGCTTCAACAACTTGAGTAGCCACGAGTACATATTCGGGATTTTTCTTCTCGGTTTCTAACAATTCGCTGCTTCCGCCGTTACTGTTATGCTCACAGCAATTTTTCTTCCCGGTCTTCCCTAATAACTCATTAGTCCTCTTCTCTCTATCCTTTTGCGAAAGAAGTCCATGTAGTAATAAGAGGTTAGTACTTTCCTTCATATTTTCCTTTAGCGCTTTATAGACTTGAATTGCTTCTTTTACCGTATTTAGAATAATCAGTTTTCTTCTTCCTTCCGTCGCTATTGCGTTCTTTATCACCTCTTCGATAATTGAAGTTGTTTTTATTATTGTAAAGCTCACTTCTTTGTCCATCTCAGTGGAGTTAAAATCTTCATCTACGCTTTTCTCAAAGAAGTCGCATTTATGACCATATATGCATGAAAGGTACTGTAGTTTCGAGTTGATTGATTTCTCAGCTTCATTCTTTACCTCCTCAATTTGTTTAATCATAGAGTTCGTTATTGTAGCCGACGCTAGAATAACCGTAGCCTTATTGACCATTAAATAATACAGCGTGTTATAAAACAAAGTTCTAAGACCAGCATCGGTGAAGGCTAAATGCGGCTCATCAACAAGCAGCACCGAGTTCGCTATATTTGCTCTGGAAATTGTATAATGTCCTCTAGTTATCTCTTTAAGAATATTGATCATTTCTGGTGTAGGTATCTTGTGTACGTTTAACCCAAGCGTATCTATAGTGGTGATTATAATTCTTTTATTAAAGAAGGGAGACTCGCTTCTGTCCATATACTGCCTTGCCACATCTTTCTTTGGAGAATCATCTTTTACGGTCTCGCATAATTTGTCGCATAATTTATTGTATAAGTCTTCATTTAGGGTTCTAAGTGGAGAAGCGTAAATGACCCGCGTAAGTCCTTTTTCATAAACCATCTTGGAAAGTTCTATGAAAAGTTCAGTTTTACCATAGCCAGTCGGAAGCTTAAGAATCGCTAAGCCAGGTTTTTCGAAATCGAATACTGATAAAAATCTTTCTATAAGTTTTCTCATTTTCTTATTTCCCGAATCCAATCAAACAGGAGCTTTGCGAGATTTGGATCTCTAAAGTTGTAACCTTCGCTTGGCGATAATCTTATTAGTTTATAGGCATTCGTGTAGGGATCCATATTCATTATTATGTTCCAAAGACTTCTAACCATAGAAGACATGTTAGAAACATCACCCCAGTGTTCATAACACCTCTCATCTCCTTCACCTGCATATGCGCGGAGTGTACAACCAAGAAGATGTTTAATCGCATTTACCAGCTTGACATATTTCTCTTGAGTTAATATGATGCTAATACTCTTGTAGATAGGCGAAACATCCATGTTGAATTCCTCTATTATTGTGTACGTGTGGTTTGACTCTACGTACACTGTCCTCGAATACCTTAAAGGAACGGACATAATATCGACTAACCTCCGCGGGTCTATACTAAGAGCTAACATAAGAAGGTAAGCTTCAGTATGAGTTGGCGGATAGTTGGCTTTAAATGGAACCACAGTGTATTCTTTCAAAGCACTCATTAACCGTCCTACGTCTTTTTTTATAAGTCTTGATAATGCAATATGATCATCAATGATTACGTTTAAGATAGTACCTCCCCTATAACCGGCGAATGTCAAAAGCCAACCTGCGCTTAGAACGCCATACCATACTGGAGATATCTCCACTGATCCCTTGAAACTAGTATAACTCAAGTGATCTTTACCGTATTCGTACTTCTCAAGCTTGAAGAGCTGCAAATGACTTATTGTCGCCTTATCTTTTGCTCTTGAAGATTTCCGCTTCGGAAGTCTTGAATTCTTTTCACCTATTTTATCATTGCCTTCTGTTCCAAGATATAACACCCCATCTTCACTTTTTACAGTTCTTAGCTCATTTTTGACAAGCATAGGATTTTTGTACGCCAGATCTTTCACTTTCTCTATAACCTGTACGAAGAATTCACATATAGATATTCTTTTATTTATGGTAAAACCTAACTTTTTGGCTAGCCTCTCTCCAACGTTGGTGTAATCATTTATGTTTGTTATAAGCTTAGGACAACCCGACACCTCTTTACCTAGTGCATATTTTCTTGATTTGTATATGTCAATTATGCTATCAAAAGTCCTTGGTAAAATTTTTTCAACAGGTTCTTTTACTATTAACATGTTTTCTTTAAAGTCAAAATCATAAGCCTCCTCATAAGCCTCAGATGCCATAGCAACTGCGAATGCAAGCGATAATCTTCTTACTGTTGGATATTCAATGTAGGGTATTTTTAATACAGTAGTTTGTTCATCCATGCTTACCACACAACAAGATATTCCTCTTTTTGTCCGGGTCTTATTCTGTAGACTCTAAGCATTCCTTTTTTTGAACTAACTTTGGTCGTTTGCATGATGAATAGTTTGGGATCATATGCTAATGCGACTTTAACTGTAGGTAATCCAGTTAGTCTTGGTCCCTTTAATTCCCTCCAGTCATAGAATTCATATACCTCAAGATCACCTTTAATGGGATACAAGTCAACTTGTTGAGTTAAAGGCACCGTATAAGATGTTTCAGTCTCTTTTACTTCAAGTATTTCTACATCACCATACTGCACATTATCGACGCTTACCAGGGATTCTTTATCTCCTAATCTTATTATCGAGTATGCACTAGCTATTAATTTTTCTTTCCACTTATCTCCAAGCTTATCGCGAGCTTTCTCTGCTTTTTCTGGATTGAATATGTACACCAATTTTATTATCGATTCATTACCCCATTTTGCTCTCGTGTAAAGCCTTTGATAACCATACGCATCGGATTTAATCATTTTCTCGCGAACCTTGTAAAAAAACATCTTCGTTATGGTAGCATAAAGTATAATTGGTCCATCGAATCTAACATAGACACCCTCAAGTATAGAAGAGAGCAATACAGGGATGTAATCGCTACTTGATTCTGGATAGCCTTTGATTATAGAAAACGGATAAGAAAGCGCTCCTATGATTGTAGTAGGTGGAGGAATTTTAAATGCCGGTCTGCTCTTATTACCTGTTACAATCCCAAATGTTAGCGTTGAATGAGGAGTTAAACCTACCAGAATAAAAAAAGGATTTTTTGTGACACTCACTCTAGAATTGCCTTAGAATTCATCCAAATTCTTTTAACACTTCATCGATAAGATTCTGGAAAAGTTCTTCTGGTGTATTGAATATCTTTACACCTTCTTTGATTTCTCCAGGCTTGTATCCGTAAACCATTATTTGAGCTTCCTCTGTTATACCTAATTCCTCGAATATAGGTTTAAAACCTGAGACTTTCCTTATAGTCTCTTCGATATATTCCTTTTTCTGAGGCGGCACCGGCAGTATAGGTAATGGCTTTGATAAAACAACTACAATGTTTTCTATGTCCGTTACAGGTGTGAATCTACTCCTCTTAGCTCCATAAAGCTGCAAACCTAAAGTCATAACTAGAGCCAGCAGAGCAGCTTTAGCTCTTCTCTTCCTTTCAATTTTATTTTTATTTTCATCATCACCATAAATATACTCTTTTCTGACCATTGACGTCATTCCTATTGATGATAAGTCAAGATGCATCATCATACCATAAACTGTAGATGAAATCTCAACATAATACAACATCTGCGCTCCTTTTTTCTCTTTTCTCTCAGCTACAGGTTCTTCGCTAACTTGTCTTTGACCTATTTGAGCTTCGGTTGACGATTCAGCCACAATTTCCTCGCCTTGGGTAGCACGCTCTTTTTCCTTCACTACAAGCCCTACAATAGCTTGCCTTGCATGCATTTGAGCTTCAATTAGTGATTCCATTACAACTTCCTCGACTGGGGTAGCATAACCTACTTGGAAGAGACTTGTTCTTCTAACAGGGAAATTTTCCTCAGCAAGCATGAAACCTCCAATATCCGCTATTATGCTACTCTCAATTGCTTTCTTCTCAAATTTATGTTGGCCTTCCTCTTTCCTCTTCGGATTTTTCTCATTTTTGTATTTTTCATATATTCCCTTAAGTTCCTCAGTTAGATATTGAGAAGCTGTGAATTTTATAAACTCATACCTACGAGACCATTCATCTAATGGTAGTAATTCATCTTTTATCCCCTCGCTTTCATATATTAGGTTTGTTGCGTCGACGAGATTTGCTTGATACGCATGAGCAAGACTCTCTCCGCTTATTGCTGGAACGTATACCAGCTTATAACCTTCACTCGTTCTCAATAAATACGGAGCTCTTCTATGTTTGCTGACATAACCTATACTCTCAGTCATGTTGAGAGCTTCGATGTTTACCCTAACTCTTGTGGAGATACCTATGTGCGTCATGTTCTCACCCCAGAACCTTCTTTTCCGGTTTCCTTTGGTTTTTCTTCAGTCCTACTAAGAGCTAATGAGGCTAATATGCTACCTACCAGTTTTCCCTTTCTTTCATCAAGTAACAAATGCAGTATTTCCTGAACGTCTTCGCTTTGAGGTAATCTATTAGGATCTTCGCTGACGATCATCCTCAAAGCCCTTCCTAGAGCTTCCACTCTCATCCTGGGAGAAAATGAATCACCGATAGTATCTATAGGATTGTATACTTTTTTCTCAACGAGTAATGATAAAGAGCTTGCAATTCTTTTAATGATTTCCCATTCTTTGTAACTTATTTCTTCTTTTCGTGATACCTCCGATTTTAATTCAGTTTGTGACATACACTACTAATTTAAATCAGGTATATAAATTTATTTCAAAAAGTATATAGGAATCCCATTGTAATTTCAATTATATGAAATAATCTATGGTATAATTCCAAAAATCAGAAACAGAAATAAAAGACAGTTTATCGTATATAAAACAAAGTATATCTAGCAAGATCCACGCTTGGCTTGACTTATACTTCAAAGATAAAGCTAAAATACAATTAAACGAAAAATCTTATATTTAATGAATAAACCATTTCAGATTCGTCTAAATGAAACTTATATTATCATAGTTAAAAATAATGGAAAATATGAACTTTGATGAAGCGTTGGGTTTAATTTTTTAAGATATTCGCGATTTACATAAAAGTAATGCTGCTCTAACCTACGAGCCCCTCTTAACTTATTTCATAGCATATTCTCTCAGATGCTTAGAGGACAAAGCTATCATTGGTTATTAGGGGCATATAATTCCTATAATTCTCAAGTGTATAACATGATCCAAAAAGCACAAATATTTCATAAGAAAAGTTAATTTTATGAACCAAATTTCC
>JBEPYP010000021.1:0-9591 GCA_041641355.1 Thermoproteota archaeon
AGAAATCTGTGAAAAGTATTACGGACTAAGGTTATTACATCAATCTAAAAGAGAATGTTTGATTTCCTATATATGCGCAGCCTTCAACAATATAAAAAGGGCGAATAAAATACTAGAGTCTCTTTCCAAATTATCTAGAAGGAAATTGAGAATAGGAAATATCACTTATTACGATTACCCAAGCTTTGAGGAAATCAAAGAAGCAGGAGAAGAAAAGCTAAGAGAGTTGGGATTGGGGTTTAGGTCAGCTTTACTAGCTAACTTAAATATATCTGATTCATGGCTTGACGAGTTAAACGAATTAGAAACAGAAAATCTAGAAAATCAATTAATGAAAATTAAAGGAGTGGGAATTAAAACTGCAAGTTGTATTTCTCTTTACGCTTATTTGAGGTTTGAAAGTTTTCCCATCGATACTTGGATTTATAAATTCATCATAATCTTCTTTAAAAACGATTTAGAAAAATTATTGGGAGCTGTATCTATTAATAACGTAAAGAAAAATTTCAAGTTAGTTAAATGTTTTTTCAACGAAAGGTTCAATAATCATGCTGGCTACGCTCAACTATTCTTTTATAAATATGCAAGAGAAAACCTTAAAAAGTCACCATGAACTTCTTTATATCTTCATGGGAATTTAGTTCAGAAATTTTTATATCTAAGAAAGCCGCTTTCGCGTTATAATAAGGAGCTCCTTTCCTTGAAAAAACCGTAACCACTCTTCCATCGTGGGTTATCGAATATCCTTCTCTTGCTGGTTCATGACCTCTTATTACTAACATCAAGTTGTTTCTGACCAAGAATTTCTCCGTTATATCTTTTCCGAACAACATTCCTGCACCTCTGTATGACTCTTTCAAACCAAGTTCTTCCATAGGATCGTTCCAAAGCAATTCTTCCAAAAGTCTCTTTTTGGGATGTATCTTTCTAGCTAAGGCTATATCATCTGGCGTCAAAGCTTTGCTGGGTATTCCTCCATGTAATGCTATGAACTTGCCGATTACTAAGAATGCCAAATACAATTTCTCGAATAATCCCCTTAATCTGAGATACGCAAAATAACCTTCATGACCATATTTTTCTATGAATTGCAAAGGCAAGTCATGGGGCTGCGCTAATAAATCATCGGGTCCTTCATGATTTCCTCTTAACAATATGATTTTGTCTTTGTAATGCCGCTTTAAGTTTAATAAAAGATAATAAACCTCTACGGATTTTTCCCCTCGATCGCCGTAATCTCCTAGAAAGATTATAGCTGATTTTTCTTCTAGTGCTTCTTCTATTTTAATTCTTCTAAAGATCTCGAGCAAGCTAACTAGATCCCCATGTATATCGCCTATTATCACGCATCTATCGAGATCTGCAGGCGTACAGTAAATTAGATCTTCATTAACGTTGAAGTCTCCGCTTTTTTTAATTCTCCTCTCTAATTCTAGTATTCTAGAAACTTCTTCAATTGTCCTTTCAAGAGAATCGACTTTAATATAATTCAATTCCTCTAAAATCTCCTCGATTTTCATCAATATATTCTATGACTAACAAATATATCAAGTGGAGGAATCTGAAATAGAAGAACTTTTAGGTATTCGTGATAATCTCAAGAAATCTAAATACGTTTTGTTGATTGGAATTTCTTTTGTTGTAACCGCTATCATATTGGCTAGCTTATCTCTTCAAGAATTTAGAGAAGAAAAAACAATTTCGAACATAATATTTCTCAATGAAGGAGAAAGCGCTTCAATCAATCTCTTTACGGGTTATCCTTATTCTTACATCTCCGATGGTTCTTTATTACTTAATTCTTCAAGCAGAATATTAGTTCAAATAGGCAATCATTTGGAATTAGTTGAAGGGACTACTAGATTAGACTTAAAGATGGCTCAGCCCGAATTGACGATAAAAACATTATCAGGAAGTTCTAATGTTAGATATGAAGCGAAGTATACTGTGGTTATGAGACCTTTTCTAGTCCTCTCAATTCCTTCCTTTTTCATACTGATTATAGGCATGGCGTTATCATTTATGGGGCTTTTCTATTTCTTGATTTCACGAAGACCATCATTGATGAAAAAAACTAACACAATTTTCTAAATTATTTATATTTTTTTTCTATACAAAATTCAGTATTTCGTTTTGATTTAGTGATTAAAAATAACTTTATAAGATCGTTTTTGATTTTAAGGACAATGGACTATAGAAAACTCCTAGTAGGGGTAACCATAGCGATACTGCTGGCTAGCGTTTTCGCATTGCAGGTTAACTTGAAAACTGTAGAAGCACAGGTGACTAGAGGTCCTGCTTCTGATGTGGTGATATTCAAGCAAATAGTATCTGATCCAGCTGCGATGAGCGCGGTCGCTGTAGGAGGAGATCAGGGAGGTACTGATATACACTTCTTTAGAGCGCCTCCAGCTTTGATTCCTGATTTACTACAAAATCCCAATCTTGTTGTAGTATTTAACCCAAGGGGAGGTTATCTTTCATATATTTACAACCCTGTACCCATGAGTGAAACGGGTAAGTTCAATCCTTTTGAATATAAGGAATTCAGACAAGGAACTCAATATATATTGAAGAGAAACAGTTTCATAGTGAACGAAGTTCTAAGAGGGTTTGGTACTCCTTGGTTAACTCCTATAGCGCTATATGATTACGACTGGGTATTTGTAGCAGACACGGCGGAAAGATTGGAATTAAGGGATGATATAAGTTATGGGTTTAAATTAATGAGTGATGCTTTGATCAAAGCAGGAGCTACCAAGGGAGCAGATGGGAAGTGGTATTATAAAGGAAATCCTGTTACTATAACTATATTCATAAGGAGCGATGATCCTGTAAGATTTACTCTAGGGGAAGATTTTGCCTTAACCTTAGAGAGCTTCGGTCTAACCGTACAGAAAAAATATGGTGATTTGATAGCAGCGTTTTTCACAGTGTATGGTTCTGATCCCAAAGATTTAGAATGGCACATCTACACCGAGGGTTGGGGTGCAACAGCTTTAGTTAAATACAATGATGTGTCTGTAACTCAATTCTTCGCACCATGGTTAGGGTATATGCCAGGATGGGCTGAACCTGCTTTCTGGAACTATCAAAATAAAGAATTAGACGAGATAACCCAAAGATTGATAACAGGTAATTATACTTCGCTAGAGGAGAGGAATGAACTATTGAACAGAGCAATTCGATTAGGAACAGAGGAATCAGTAAGAGTTTTCTTAGCACAGCAATTCGATGCCTATGTAGTGAATAAGAGGAGGATAGCTTTAAGTGATGTAGTAAACGAATATGCAAGCGGTCTAGCGAACAGGTTCACTGTCTATAATATAAAGACTGTTGATAGGTCTCCTGTAGTCATAGGTACTAAGTTCTTATCTAGAGGATCCTTCAATCCAGTAGGAGGTCTTACAGATCTTTATAGTGTGCTTATATGGTACGCCTTAGCAGATCCTGGCCTATGGAGACATCCTCATTCAGGTGAATTGCTCGAATTTAGGGATAAAGTATTGAACGTTAGAAGTAGCGTAACTCCTACGATAGATGTTCCAGCTGATGCTATAAAGTGGGACGCTAAGAATCATCGATGGGTTACTGTGGGATCTGGGTTGAAAGCTAAATCTGCGGTGACTTACCAGCTAACATTTGGTAAATGGCACGATGGTTCTCCTAATAACATGTATGATGTGCTATATAGCTTATACTTCTTATGGGAATGGAGTGATAAGAGTGATCCAACTGACCTTCGATACAGCGCTTCATACGCCTCTGTTGCAGAACCTTCAATTAACCAAATAATAGGAGTAAAAGTTGAAGCAGATAATAGAATAACCCTCTATTTGAATTACTGGCATTTTGATCCGTCAGAAATCGCAACTTTCTTAGATCCATGGACTGCTGTTCCATGGCACACATTATTCGCAATGGAAAAACTATACACTGATGGTTATGCTTCATGGTATAGAGCAGAAGCAAGAGCAAGAGGTAATCTATGGCTAGATCCAGTACTACCAGCTCAAGCAGAAAGAATCAGGTTAGCTTTGCTTGGATATCTTGGGAATAACACAGTGCCAGATGCACTTACTGCAGGTTGGACTAATGTAGGTTTACCTCAGATAACCTTAAGTGAAGTGAGAGCTAGATATCAAGGAGCTGCTGACTTCATAGCAGCTTATAATCACGCTATCATATCTAACGGAATGTTCAAGATGGTACAATATGTCCCAGACAACATAGCTAGATTAGAAGCAAATAGAGAAAATCCAGTAGATACTACTATATTCAAAGGTTTTACTGCTGAAAAAATAGCTAAGATAGAGGGTGTAGAATATCCTGCGCCTCCTAACTTAGTTCCTTTAGGTCAAGATCTAGGAGTAAATGTAAGGGTTTCAATAGCCAATGTAGGTCTTGCTACAGCGAATGATTTGAGAGCGGCTAAGTATTGGTTATATGATCCTGAAGGTAATTTGGTCGGAAGCGGTTCTTTGACTTATACAGGAACACCAGGGCTGTTTAGATTAACGCTTAGCACATCTGGTCTATTCACAGGACTTTGGAGTATAAAGTTATACGTTGTATCTAAGGAGGCTTTAATACCTGCGATAACCACCCTACCATTCATAGTAGGTCCTCCTGCTTTGCCAACTCCAACTCCAACTCCTACACCCACACCTACTCCAACGCCAACAACTCCGTTGCCAACTCCAACTCCAACTCCTACACCCACACCTACTCCAACGCCAACAGTCACACCAGCGCCATTTGATATATTCACAGTCTTGATAATAGGTCTAGCGGTAGTCATAATAGTAGCCTTAGCTGTAGCATTCCTTAGAAGACCAAAGCCTGCAGTTACTTCTTAAACAATATTTTTTTTATATTTCTTTTTTTATGTTATAATGTGGGTTTACAGACATATCTAGTAATAAGATCTATAAATGTAGCTCTAGTAATCATAGTTGTAATTGGCTTAACATTTATTCTCTTTCAAGGCGCTCTATATGATATAAAATTATTTGCTGCTAAACAAGAGGCTAGAGATTTCGTAACTCAGTTAATACAAAGAGGCCAATGTGTAGATTTTGATGCATGTAAACACGTTTATGAGCAAAGGCTGGAAGAATTGATTAAGGATTACGGTTTAGACAAGCCTTGGTATGAACAGATTTGGTATACGATGAGGGATATTCTAAGTTTCAATTTTGGAAGGGCACAAGTTCTTCGTGCAGAGAGTGGGGATAACCTGGTTTCTGTGATAATAGCTGAGAGAATACCCAGAACTGTCTTATTATTAGGTCTTTCTACGTTGATAACAACCATTCTAGGTTTGGTACTAGGATTATATTCAGCTAATCGGCCTCAATCTTTACTTGACAAGACTGTGATTGTGGTAGGTCTGACTAGTAACGCATTTGCTGCGTGGTGGGTAGGGTTATTGCTGCAATCAATTTTCGGTTTTCAGCTTAGGATCCTACCTCCACTTGGTATAATGGATTATACAATTCCTCATAATACCTGGTTTGATGTTTTTGTAGATGTTTCTAGACATCTGATAATGCCTTTATCGGCTCTTGTAGTCGTATCATTTGGAGGATGGGCTCTTATTGTTAGGAATCTCCTGATATCTACGTTGGCTGAAGATTTCATAATGGCTGCAAGGGCAAAGGGCGTTCCTGAGCGTCGTATATTATTTGGTCATGCTCTAAGAAGTTCCGCTCCTCCGATAATAACCATACTTGCCTTTGCTTTTTCAGGTGTTTTTGGCGGTGCAATAATAACAGAGACCGTATTTCAATGGAATGGTATGGGTCTATTAATATGGGAGGCTATAAACCAGCTGGATTTGCCTGTAATCATTGCTTTCTTTTATATATCTACCATTTTGATAGTCATTGCTAATATGGTTGCTGATATACTATACGGTATCTTTGATCCTAGGGTCAAGGCAGCATGATAAGGTTTATAGAGAAGAGAAAAGAATTAATAAGGTACTTTTTCAGCAGAAGTTTCGGAATAGTAGGTGTAGCTTTATTAGTGTTTTTCATAGTAATGGCAGCATCTGCTCCTCTAGTAGCAGGTGAGGCACTTGGAAAATGGTCTAATGTTGAGGCTTGGCAAGACAATCCTAAAGTTGTACCTCCTGTTTGGTATCTAAGATTAATAAACGCGCCTACTTTCCCAACTACTGTTTTGGAAGCTAATGAATTTTCTACTATAGCTCTTCCCGGTTTTCATTATGCAAACGCTTCCATAGAATTTAGAAATGACAATGATGGTTTACCTACAGGCTTCGTTTTCTATGTAACTTATTCTTATTCTTCAAAGTTTGTCACAAATATATTAATTCAAAGACCCGATGGGACTAACATCACCATAGATCTTAGCACAATAAGTTTTTCTCAAGCAACAAATGTGAGTACTTTCACGCTAAGAATTCCAAATGACGCTGAGTACGTTAAACTATCTATTTATAATTGGCTTAGGGGAAAAGTTGAGAACCTTCCTTTAACACATACAGCGTTGATTACTACTCACATATTATTTGCCGAATTAAATGAGAAAATTCTATATCCTAGTACCGCTTCTCCTTTGAGGGGCACCTACAAGCTTATTGTTACGGCGATATCAGGCAAAGAAATCGAGATAAAACAATTCAAACTGATAATTAAAGGGAACGCTCACGGAGTAATGGGTACGGATGGTTATAACAGGGATGTATGGTCAGCTCTACTTTGGGGGGCTCCTATCGCTTTCCTAATCGGGCTCCTCACTTCATTGATTTCACTAGTATTGGGCTTAGTTTACGGTACTGTATCAGGCTATCATGGCGGAAGGTTAGATGAAATTCTTATGAGGATTGTAGATGTATTGCTTGCTATACCTGTATTGCCCATTTTAATTTTGTTTTTAGCCTACTTTGGAAGAACAGCTTCTATTTGGATTTTAATATTCTTGATATCGATCTTTGGATGGATGGGTGTAGCCAGAGTTGCTAGAAGTAACACTTTACAAATAAAGGAAGCACCTTTCATAGAAGCTGTTAAAGTAGCCGGAGCAGGTAGTGCATGGATAATGTTCAGACATATAATGCCTCAGATGATGCCTTATGCTTATGCCAGCTTAGCTTTAGGCGTTCCAGGCGCAATATTAACTGAGGCAGGGTTAAGTTTCTTAGGATTAGGAGATCCTACACTTCCTACATGGGGTCAAATACTCAATCATGCAGGATACATAGCTGCTGTTCAATTTGGTTATTGGTGGTTATGGGTACCTCCAGGTCTATTGATCGCTGGTATTTCCATAGCTTTCATATTCATAGGCCATGCTATAGATGAGGTGCTTAATCCTAGAATAAGAAGATTATGACACTCTTAGAAATAAAGAACCTCAAAACATATTTCTACACTTTAAGAGGCATAGTAAGAGCTGTAGATAATGTAAGCCTAAGCTTGGATAAAGGAAAAGTGCTCGGGATAGCTGGGGAATCTGGGTGCGGTAAAAGCACTTTAGCTTATTCTATAATAAGGTTGATTCCTCCACCAGGAATGGTTACAGGTGGCCGCATACTTTTTGAGGGTGTAGATATTCTGAATTTGGACAATGAAATTTTTAGAGTTGAATACAGAATGAAGAAAATCTCCATGATATTCCAAGGAGCTATGTATTCTCTCACACCTGTTTATACAGTAGGTCAGCAACTTTATGAGGTGTTTAGATATCACACAGACATCAGTTTAAAGGAGGCTATGGGCATAATCGAAGAGCAACTTAAAGCTGTAGCTTTAGATTCTTCTATATTAAAAAGATATCCACACGAATTGAGTGGTGGTCAAAAACAAAGGGTTATGATAGCTATGGCTTTGCTTCTTAAGCCAAAGCTAGTCATAGCAGATGAACCTACTACAGCTCTAGACGTAATAGTTCAAGCTCAAATCCTTAATTTATTGAAAGAGCTTCAGGCAAAATACGGATCTTCTATGATATTAATAACACATGACCTTAGCATAATAGCAGAGCTGGCTGATGATGTAGCTATAATGTATGCGGGGAAAATCGTGGAATACGCACCTTCGATGAGCCTATACAAGGAGCCTTTGCATCCCTATACTCAAAAGTTACTTAAGAGTATTCCTAGATTAAGGGTGAAAGTAGAGAAGCTTGATTTCATTCCAGGCGTCCCTCCTGATTTGAGAAATCCTCCTCCTGGTTGTAGGTTCCATACTAGATGTCCATATGTCATGGAAATATGCAAGAAAGTAGAACCCCCTTTAATAGAAGTTAAACCTAAACATTTCGTAGCATGTCATTTATATACTGAGGGCTCTAAATAAATACTGAAATGTCTAAACCTTTGATAATAGCGCATCGATTAACTAAATTGTTTCCCTTGAGGAGAGGGCTGAGGAGTTTTTTGGAAAGACTACCTATATTATATGCCAGGGCTGTAGAGGATGTTACTCTCTCGATTTATCAAGGAGAGACATTTTCTGTTGTAGGAGAATCTGGAAGCGGAAAGACCACCTTGGGGAGACTTTTACTTAGGTTGATCGACACTACATCAGGCGAGGTATACTACGAAGGTATACCTCTCTTCAAGCTTAAAGGAAAAGAACTTAAGGTTTATAGAAGACAAGCCCAAATGATATTCCAAGATCCTTATGGTTCGTTAGATCCAAGATACACTATAGGAGCTACCTTAGAAGAACCTTTGAAAATACACAAAATATCTAAAGATCCTGAAGAAAGAAAGGAACTGGTATCTAGAATTCTTGAAGATGTTCGTTTAATACCTCCTGAGGAATTCGTATGGCGGTTCCCACATATGCTTAGTGGTGGTCAAAGACAGAGAATAGCGATAGCAAGGGCTTTAATACTTAGACCTAAATTCATAGTTGCAGATGAACCTGTTTCAATGCTTGATGTTTCGATTAGAGCAGAAATCCTTGAATTAATGCGTTCTTTGAAAGAGAAGTATAACTTAACCTATCTATACATAACTCATGATTTATCGACCGCACGATATATAGCTAGTAGGATAGCAGTGATGTATTTAGGCAAAATCGTAGAATTGGGGGGCGCTGATGAAGTAATAGAAGAACCACTTCATCCATATACTCAAGCTTTAGTGGCAGCTGTTCCAGAGCCTGATCCTGAGATGCGATTTAAGCTTAAGGAAATAAAAGTGATAGGAGAGATCTCCAGCTCAGTTTTCATACCTCCTGGTTGTAGGTTCCATACTAGATGTCCATATGTCATGGAAATATGCAAGAAAGTAGAACCCCCTTTAATAGAAGTTAAACCTAAACATTTCGTAGCATGTCATTTATATAGCGGTACTATGAACTATGAAGATGTAGTTAGAGGAGAAATGGAAACGTATGTAGAAAAGGGATCATTCTGAAGCAAAAAATATTCTTCTAAGCGCTCTATAGAATTTGTCTCCTATTCCTTGTTTAATTATTCTTCTCTCTTCGATCTTAATCCCTTCCATCATTTCTCCATAGGTGAATTTGATAGGATTATTTCTGTAATATACTGCTCTAGAATGAAGCTCTTTTAAATCTTCATCGTTGAGGTATTCTATAGGAATGCCTT
>JBEPYP010000022.1:0-9545 GCA_041641355.1 Thermoproteota archaeon
CACAAAGAGACATACAAAGAAATTCTGGAAAATTGTTTCCATAATCTATCCAAAGTTTGAAGTAGGTCAAAGACTTCTTATGAAATATAGGGATTTCATATACGACTTAATGCACACATCGTTGTAAATTCAACTCTTACTCCACGAGCTCGCTTGAACATTTCTCTTCTTTCGCGTAAATTTCACCTTTCTAGAAGAATTATTCCATTCTGGCGGATTATTTGAAGGCTCGTGCCATCTAGGAGGCTTAGCAAGTGTTTGGTGGATTCGCTTGCAATTCTGTTGATCTTTCACGCAAATTACTTAACACACATTCTCAAACCCACAATTTCTACGGCAAAAATTGAGGGGTCAAAGGAGTTGAAGAAGTTACTAGGCTTAGGAATAATATTCTTAATTTCTTATTCTAACTTTCTCGGTTTGTGATAAATGGCATAGAAAACAAATCGTTAAGAAGATCAAAATAGGTTAGAAAACATAATTAAAGGCGGTATAAACTGCAAAAATACGCGTTAAATGCGTGTCAATAAAAAAATACAAACAATTTGCAAAAAATACACAGCAAACTGCAAGTAAATTGTTTAATATTTTTGAACAAAAAATTTCTGCAAATTTTTGCAATTTCTAAACGATAAAAAATATATATTAGTCAAATAATCCTTATTTTATATGAGTATAGAATTGGTACAAATAAAGCTACTAGGAAATAGAATGTTAACGTACGGTCCAGTCAGAGTCTTTGTGAAGGACATGGAGATGATTAAGAGAATATTAATAGAGGAGGGCTTCGTAGACCCATCTCCTTTCCAGATATGGAAAGAAGGCCAGGTCTTCGGGTTGATTAAAAGAATCAACGAAAACTTTGAGGTGCATGTAAGGGGCTATGAAGATTTCACCCTTGATTCCGAAATAGAACTCTCGCGTGAATACATACAACATCCATATGATTGTCGACCTTTTTACAGTTTATTACTTCGCATTCTCGTCAAACATGGGATACGTTATACCACCACGCGTCCACTGCCGAAAGACCAGTTCCCAAAAGTACCCGAATATAAAGTAAGTTGGATGGAGGTTATATTCGCTGGAGTTCTTCTTGGGATTGGTATTGGCTTAATTTGGCAAGCATTAACGCACAAGAAAAAAAGGCGAAGATAAAATCTGTGGGAGAGAACACTACTAATTTATAAACACAATCAAGTGTATTTCCTAAGGAGATAGAAGATAAAATCTTATCCTCTGTCTTTATGCTAAGAGCAAGACTTAGAGAGGGTTTAGCATTAGCTAAGCCAGGGGTTGTCACATCCTCTATTGATTCTAGTAATGGGCTTGCTTGGAGTCTATATGAGCTTGAAAGAGCAAGTAACGTTGGTTTCTATTGGAAAAAATCCCAATATCGCCCGAAGCTGGGCTAATTGCTGAGTTTTCTGGTTTTAATCCCAACTAGTCTTGCTTTATATAGAGGAGAAGATACGAGCTTGTTTTAACAATAAAAAAGAAGGAATGAGATGTAGCAAAAAGATATTATGAAGAGGGCAGGAGTAGGCGATCTCCTAAAGGTAAGATATGTTATGGAAGAACTAGGAATCTTCTTGAAGGATAGGTACAAGATAGTGTGAATGAACCTAAAGGATTTAAGCACTTTAAAAATAGGAGCCTGGTTTTAACACCCGATTAGGTATGAGCCCATTTTCAATTAAATGAAGGGAGAAAACAAAGTTTGATTTAACGACTGTTTAGCTAAGAAATCAAAGATTATTTACCTTTGTATATTTTGATACACGAGTTTATTTTGTCGAATAACTCTGTGAAAATTTTAATAGTTTCATTATCAAGTTGCTCTTTACTAGAGATTAACTCTAAAATTTTTCGTGCGATAGCTGGCTTGTCTAGGTCGTGTTGTATATTCATTGACTTAAGCAAACTTTTAGCTTTATTGGAGAGTTTCTCATTTCCGTCTTTGAACTTTTCAAGAATTTCTGACTTCTCAACTCTTATGGCTTTACCGTGAACCTGATAAAAGGCTTCAGCATAAATTTCTGGAGGGAAAAGGTCTTCAATTTCGAAATCTTGTTGATTTGAGTTCTGACTTTTAGGTAAAAGTATAATTTTTTCTCGTGGTATGCCTCTCTTTTCAGCATTCTCTTTAACTTTCCTTCCTTCATCGTCGTTGTCTAAGACAATAGCATAGGGCAAACCCTCTATCTGAAGCAATAGCGCAATATCAATTGTTTTTTGTGCTCCCTGAGCTCCGACCACTTCTAACCTTTCTAAATCAATGTTTCTAATACCTCTGCGATGAAATTCCTTTAACATTTCATGAAGTAAAATTTCTTCTGACGTTCCTTCAGTTATTATAGTGTTCTCGCCAACAAAAAGACTATCTGCTAATGTAATTCCAAGGCTAGCTCGCAATGGATATAGAACATCTTTATCTGATATCGCCCAAAACTTTTCTGTGACATGGGAATATCCGCCTTCCTCTCTTTGAACCAACCTCAGGCGCTCTATGTTTTCCCTGGGAATTAAGAATGGAAGATGTGTCGAGTAAATAATTATTACATCCCTTTGAATATATTCCTCAAAGAGGTTGAGCAAATCCTTATGTCCTTTTGGATGTAGAAAAACACCTGGGTCATCCAGAAGCAATATTGCTCGTTTATATTCTGCTTCGGTTGCTGCGCCAAAATTTATGTAAAAACCGAAGAACCATTGAAATCCCTCACTTCCACAACTAGGCGGGAGTAGTGTTTCTATAGCTGCTGAATTTTTGGTGAAAACCATAAGCTTACCATCTGAATATCGTAGCTCTACGTCCAACACTTCTTGACGCCAAGCTTTTCTAATAAGTTTAGTAGCCTTTCCACATCCATTTTCCAGGTAGACTTGTCTTTGCCTGTCATCCGTGAACTTCTCTAAAGTATCAAGCTTGATTTCAGCCAACTTCAGAAAATTGATGAAGGTTTTATGTGCTTGGGGATTACTTTTCAATTCATTTACAGAAACTACATCTTCCATCCGCTCATAAGATTTGAAATAAACGGTTCGCGGCAGCCTTCTTAGAAGAAAATCATATAACGAGGCCTCTGTGCGGTCCTTAGGGAGGTCCTTTATTGCGCCTTTTAAATCTGAAAGCCTGTTCTCAACCTCAGACTTAAATTGTTGCTCGATTCCAAGTCTTGAGAATTCCTCTAATTTGCGTATCAAACCTAACGCTTCATCTTCAGTTATAATTTTCGTTGTTATTATTTCGGCTTCATTTATTGCATCGTTGAATTGCTTTGTAAAGCTGAAGTTCTGATATCTTTGTAAATATATACTGTTGGCTTGGCTTTTAAGGTTTGTGAGAATCGACCTTATCCTTTCCTGTGCGGTAGTAAATTTATAACGTGAAGGTACTCTAAATTTCTTATTAGCAATTACCACCTCGTAAGATCCGTCAAAGTACTTTGATACCTCAATAGATTCAAAATCGGTTTGAGTTTCTTGAATGATATTTTTTAATTCTGCCCTTTCATCTTCTGCGAGCTCAAATTCTGTCCATACTATCCTGATATCTTCGGCTGAAAGCTCTCCGTCCATGTACTTTTTCATTACGCCATTCAGCTCAGTTAAATCAAAATCCTCATATCTCGAATCCATGGAAAGTCTAGCCAAACCTTGAAGTATACTGCTCTTTCCTGACTCATTTGCGCCTATTAAGGCTGTTACTGGAGTAACATTAATTTCTCCAGAATCAACAAGTGAGCGAAAATTTTGTATTCTGAATTTCTTGAGCTTCATACTTTCACCATTCTTTGCTGAAGTAACATAAGATAGAAATTATCACGTCCTTTAAAAATATTTTTCTGCATCTTATGACATAGACTTAATGAAGCAATATCTCTGAGAATTTCTAGACTAGATAGAATGATCTCCTAAGATCGCTATTAAATCCATTCGCTCAGCTTTTTCTTCCTATTTTTGCCTTTAAACATTTTAGCCTACTTAAGCTTTACCAACCCTCTACTCTTAAGATTATTAATGTAGTAGTTAAGTCTTTTCTCGCTTATCGTTAAACTCCTTTTCCTAATCTCTTCCTTAATCAAGCCTGTGTAAACATCTTGCTTATTCTGAAGCCCTGCAATTATCTTTAGAACTTCGTACGTTCTTGGAGCGCTGTTTTTAATCTCATTCGTATCACCAGTTAGTTAGTTTTAAGAATGTATTTTTACCATAAAAAGCCGCTTGAACCCAAAATTGGTCTACTTTTATACCTCACTCCTATAAACACGTTAAAAATAAACTTAAGTTTTCTTCCACACCTTCCTTAATTCCTCGATGTTAGCTTCTGCAAGATCCTTTAGATTTCTCATCCTTCCACTTTCAACGAACTTCCTGTTAAATTCTTCAACCTTTGGAACAACCGATGTGAAGTAATTCAATCCTATTGATGTAAAGGTTGCATCCACAACCATTAAGACAACGCTTCCTATCCAGCTCTCTGTCCTAGGGCATCTATCACAATGCTCCTTTAATCCTGAAACTTTTTGCATGTAATTGTCAACTATATTCTTTAACATAGACAATCATTACTTCTATGGAACATTAACATGGCAAACAAATGTGTTTACACTAGAGTAAAAATATAAATGTATACACTTAGTTAGTAATGTGAGTGGTATGCCAAAGAAATACGAAGACTTGACAGCTAAGATAGTCGAGTTGCTTAAAAATGACCCCGGTTATTCTGTAAAGGACTTGGCTAAGAAGCTAGAAGTTAACAGAACTTTTCTAGCTGGTTATCTTAAAGCCTTAGAAAACCAAGGTTATGTTCGGTCGAAGAGGATAGGTCCAGCAAAAGTGTATTTTAACAACGAAAACAAGAGGTGATGAGTATGAGTAACTATGACCTTCTTGAGGGTTTCATAGATTATGTGGATAAGAAGGAGTGGATAAATTACATTGAAAATTATGTAATACCTCTTTGGAAGAATGCATCGATTCTTAAGGAGTTCTTTGAAAATCTAAAAAGCGAGCTTCAAGGCGCTTCGCTTTTCAACATAGACGAAAAAGATCTGCCTATTTTATTGGGAGGAGTCATTCCAAGTAAAGAAGAGGTTTATAAAAAGAATAGCTTGGCTAAATTCTATAAAGACTTCTTCGGTTTAAAAATTAGTGACCTACAAGCTTGGATGTTCGGTGGTCAACTTATAGGAAGGCAACCCAAAGTCATGGTCGAGGAAACAGCTTTTATCCGTTTCGTTAATGATATATTCAAGTGGCTAGATAGGGCAGTTCGCTATCAAACGTTAGTTGGATTATCAGAACCTAAAACTGATTATAAAGGGCTTAAGGAAGACCCCTATAAACTTAAAGAACTAATCAAAGATTTTTACCAAGGCGTTCTAAACATTTCGGTTAACTATAACTATTACACCTTCTTCCTGTGGTCTATAAAACAAATACCTTACAAATTCATGAAAGCAGCATATCCGAGAATAGACCAGGCGATGGACTTCTTAAAAATAGAGTTCGGTTTAACAGAGCTTAAATGGAAGAGCCCGTTTAGAGAAGGTTCTGAACTTTACAAAGATTACACGATTTGGTGTTGGGCTGAATATAATGCTGAATCGGATAGAGGGGGTCGGTGTGGACCTGAATATTCTCAAGGCAAATCATTTGGAGGTTCGATTTGCGTATTAAACGAAACTATATGGAATCATTTAAGAAAGAGTTACTCTTCGTCTACGGATTTGGAGAAAATAATGTTGTCTTACTTTAATGTTTTCCCTCATCTTAAGGAAGAGTATATTTCCAGATGTAAAGATATTGTGCATGGTAAAGTTGACTCTACCTATATTTATAGTAGCGATCCCATGCAGTTCATGCAAAAGATGGATGAGATTTCTCCTCATCTCTTTCTTGGCTTAGCGAAGATTGAGCATATAAGCGATTCTTCCATTAGGATAACCACTATATAGGTAAAAACATGCAAGGTTACGACCAAATTCAAGGTTTCGAATACTGGAATACTGAAGCATGGAAAAACTTCGTTAAGGATTATGTATTACCCCTACACAACTCAACTTCCAAGCTGCTAAGATTAAGAGATTTCATCTTAACGATAGTGGGAACGAGCGAGAAAGTTACCCTATCTGAGGTGGAAAGAAAACAAAGTAATATATTACCATTTCTGTTGGGTGGAATTAAGGAAGATGGTGAATACAAGGATAACAGCCTTGCAAAGTTAGTTAGACTCACATTAGGGATATACTTTGATGATATATCACCAGCACTATTTCTGGGCTTGCCTTTCTTCCAGCTAAAAATTTCGAGCGACACATTAGAAATAGTTGGTGAGCAATCATGAAGGAAGAAGAAACAATTAGCAAGGAAGAATACTTGGAGGAAGAAGAGCGAAGAAGAAAAAAGGAAGAGGAAAAGAAGCAAAAAGAATTAAAGGCTGTAGATGTTGAAAAGAAGGAAAGAGAAGTTAAGACCACAATCTCAAGTTCTGAGGCGGATAAAGAGATTCCTAAAATTGAAAAAGAGGAGAGGAAAGTCTTTGTGCCTATTATAAAGCTTCAAGAACCATCACCTCAATTTAAAGAATATGAGCTAGACTACGAGGTTCTGAGGATTGAAAAGAAAAGGAGAGTTCTTAATGTTCCGATAATTAGGGTTAAATCAACCCCTAAAATTATCGCCTCAATATCTGAATTTGACAGCAGTGTCGAAAAACCTAAGCAACCATTATTACCTAAGATTACGGTGCCTATTTACAAAAAATCCACACTCATTTCACTGAAGGCTGTTATAGAACGCTTTGATTCAACGATCACCAAGCAACCAAGAGAACTCTTAGAGGGTAAAGCTATTCATGTTCCGATAATTAGTGCTAAATCCGCTCCTAAAATTACCATCTCAATAACTGAATTTGATAATAGCGTCGAAAAACCTAAGCAACCATTATTGGCTAAGATTATGGTGCCTATTTACAGAAAATCCACTATCATTTCACCTAAGCTAGTTATAGAACGCTTTGACTCTACAATCACTGAGCAACTAAGAGAACGCTTAGAAGGGATAAAAGAAAAAGAGATGACTTTGCGCGTTGAAAAAATTAAGGCAGAACAAGTTGAGGTCCCAGCACCACCAGTTAGTAAGGGTAGAAAAGAAGGATTTCCAGGTTCTTTTGGATTTGCTTTCGGTGAAGGCGGAGGAACGATTGAAGAGGGGGGTCCAAAAGGTATAATTAAGGCAGAACAAGTTGAGGTCCCACCACCCGCTGGTAAGGGGGAAAAAGAAGAATTTGTAGATTTTCTTGAATTTGTTTTCGGCGAAAGCGGAGGAAAGATTGGAGAGAAAGGTCCAAAAGTTATTCTTTTCAAGGATATTTATGGGGATAGCCATATCAACTTTTTAGAGGAACTCTGCTTAAGGATTTACCGAGAAAAGGAAGGGGGTGAACCTCGTGCTAAGTCAATTTTCACGTACGATGAGTTTTGGAAAAGGGAAGTGGAAAAGTGGCTTGATCCCTCTGATAAAATTATTACAATAGATCTAGACTATAAGGAAAAGGAAAGCGGAACATACCCGTGGAAAGAAAAGGTAAATGATGATGAATTAAAAGCTAGACTAAACGAGCTTTACACTGGAAGGATTGGATTTATCATCTTCAAAACAGTTGAAGAGGAGATGTTTAAAGAATATGAGAGGAAATTAGAATCCATAAATAAGGCAATTAATTACAGGATTAACATTATTAAGATTAAGTTAGAGGAACCGTTCCTTCCCAAAAGTTTTGCTAATTTCATTTGGGGGAATGTATTAGAGGGGAACTTAATTGGAAAATTCGATGAAGTGTTTAACAAAGCGAAGAAAGCATTTAATGGGACGTTGAAGAAAATCGGAGAAGAAGAAGGTGGGCTTTTCGAAAGAGTTACAAAAAGGAACAAGGGACAAATAGAAGGCAAAAAACCAGAGTCAGATCTCCACTACGATATCAAGGTGTTCTTAGTAAGTTTTTTGATCAATAAACTAAGGGAAAAAGGCGAATTACCCAGTGCTTCTGAAGATATAGGGAAAAAAATTGAAGAGATAAAGAAAAAAATAAAGACAGAGGAAGCCTTTGAAAATACTATTCCTGACGTCATAGTGGATGATTTAGAAGCATATGAAGTTGAAACATTATTTGGTGAAGGAGACAACGCCATTAAGAAAATTGACGAAACTATTGATAAATACGACGGTACAAGTATACGAAAGGTCTATGTGGTCATGGATAATCTTGGATTCTTGATTCATTTGAAAGACCTGCTAATGAAAATGGAACACTTCAAAAACAAGAGGTTTGGTGTCGAATTCTGTACTTTAGACCTTAAGAATAAGAAGTTGATATCTCTGTTAGATTTCGTGGAGGAACTCAAGCGTTTCATGAAAGAAGTTAAGCGTTTTCGTTCTTTAGAGCGGTGATGTAAAGTCTAGGTTTTCAAGCCCACTTCAAGGAGAAGGCAGAGAATTACCTTCTACAGTCGAAGAATCAAGAAAGGTTATACCGTTATTTCAGTAAGAACAGGTTTATAGCCAAGTCTGGTATGACTCCGTTTATGAAAGCCTCTCCTCGAGAGAGCAAACGAAAATGAATGTTGTTCTCTTTTCGCTTCGTGGTGATCTGATCAAGCTTATCTCTTAGCTACGATGCTTAGGAAACTGCAAAGAAAAAGCTGGCCGTTATCGTTTTAAGGCATGCTAACAGCGTAGCCACAATTTAGTATGTTCAGCTACGAGATGGCTATGGGGCTTAATTTGGAGCCAAATAGATTGGGTAGATCTTGTCATAGATTAGGAGAGCAGATTCCAATGAGCATTGATGGAACCATAAATTTTTAGAAAGGCGGTTAGTTTACAGTTCAATCAAGTACTGAGAGAGAAAGGAATCTTAAAGTTTACTATGAGGTAGGAAGTGTTAACGTGGATTACTTTTTGAAAAATTTTCATTCCAAGAATATAATTTCTTATTAAGAATCTACTAAAGATAAGAAAACCTTTTTCTCGAAAGTGTAAACATTGTAATCACCTATCTGATCATTTTTGATAAGTCCAAAACCGACATTACCTATAGCTTTAACAATATTTTTAAGAATACTTAGATCTTCTTCATGCAAAATTACCGTGAAATATTTACCTGGCTTTAAAGCATGATGTATTCTCTTTGCCGCTTCTTTAGCATCTTATGTACGCTTCTAAGGTCTTTCCTTGTTTTGCATTTATAATTAATTCTCCACAAAACTCAGCCCCTTATAATTCGGTTACCATATTCCAAAGTTCCTCAAGTTTCGATATTGAATCCCTAACTAAGTTCTGCTCAGATAATACAACATAACCTTCAATATTTTCATTGATGTAAGTAATTCGTAACGTTAACAGCAACTCCAAAAATATTCAAGAGCTTGTGGTTGAGCATTTATTTGGAAAGGTACCATTCACTTGACAATACCGAATGGATAAATGAGTGGAAATTATAGGGCCGGTACTTCTATTTTTTCTATCCGGTCAGTGTT